>NZ_JBIMRC010000030.1:0-34278 GCF_043945575.1 Enterobacter cloacae complex sp. 2024EL-00214
CTGACGGCGCTTAGTGCTGAATTCACTATCGGCGAAGGTGAGTTGATGGCTCATGATGTCCCTCTGGGATGCGCTCCGGATGAATATGATGATCTCATATCAGGAACTTGTTCGCACCTTCCCTAGCTCACGGGCAAGTTTGCCGTAATCCACTAAAGCCATTGCACTTTTCTGGTAGTAGTACAGAGGAAGACAAGCCACCTGAGACTGTACTATGGCCTGATCAGTACGAATCCGGCTTTTCAATAGTCTCGGAGAAATTCTCTCGTGCGAGCCCAGGGCGGTTTCGATATAAGTGTTTATTTTCTTATTTGCACCATTGTAATTGTTCCGGAATACACTGAAGCGTGCATAATCTTCCTCAGAGATCTCATCCATATAGTCCAGCATGATTTCAAGACCACTCAGAGAAAAACTCCCGCCATCGACAGGTACCAGAACATGATCGGCGATAAAAATTGCATTGCCGGTTGCGATATTGAGCCCAGGTGCACAGTCAATAATGATGTAATCATATTCAGTGCGAACTTTCTCGAGATGACGGCCCAGGATTTTTTCGCGGTGACTGCGGGTAAGGGTCTGTTCAATAATTTTTTCGAACGTCGGGTCAGACGGAATCAGATCCAGGTTAGGGATAGGAGCATCACCGGCCATCGCGGGGATGATGACATCGCGGATATCAAATCGAGAATTGCTGTAGAGATCGCAAATAGTTGGACCATACATGGAATAGTACTTTTTACCATTTGCGGTGACTTCTGTCGTATTGGCCTGCTGGTCCGAGTCAATCAACAGCGTCCGCTTCCCTGATCTGGCATAGTGAACAGCCAGATTGGTAGCCGAACTGGTCTTACCAGGACCACCTTTATTGTTCATTATCGCAATTATGCGAGCATATCGTTCCTGTAGCTTGTTCATCATAACGGCTCCAGATTATGTTTATCAGTCAGGAGTAGTTGTAATCCATTACGCACACATTGGCAATACAAATGTAATACAAAAGTATTTTTATACTGATTGATATTTTGTCTTGATATGCAGTTTTATGGAATAGTTAGTGCACACTTAAAATTTCTGAATAGACACTGAAAGGTAAGTTATGACGATTGAAAGCTTTTTCATCGGCACTCGCATGTCAGGAAAACGTTATGGACCTCAGAGTAAAGACATGCAGGTTTCTGAATTCATAGCACTTATATCTCCGAAAAATGAACCAGAGAAATTTGTCCTACCCGATTTCTCCGGTCTGGCACGTCGGATTGACGCCCAGATCCGGAATCAGTTTATTCAGCAAAAAGAGGATGACTATTACCGTCGATACCGACAGCTTTCGGACCGGTGGTATCAGGCCGGCTCTATCAGTGACAGAAACAATCGCAGCCAGCGTTTTGAGAAGGTCATGGATGAGTCGCTTGAGTTTTTGGTTTACAGTCATGATGTTATGCCCAACATCAACCCATATAATCTCAAATACGATGATCGCGTTCAGGTTAGCACGAAAGGCAAAATGTACTGCGTAGCGCTTCTGTTCCATATTATCGCTCGAGCGGCCTATGAGCCAGTCTCTGTAGGTGCAGATCCTACGCTGCAAAGGCATTGCAAGTGGCTGAAGGACTGGATTAATAAAACGTTAGGGGATCATTTTTTAGAGGGAATGATGATTACTTTCGCCCTTTGTTATCCTGACCACTTTCCTGCCCTGCAGCGCCTTAGCGGAGAGTTAGAAACACGTGATGTTGACACATTCCTGGCTGACGAAGTTCGTAAGGCAAGGCAACACACAGAGGAACAGGTTAATTATCATAACGGCCGGTACCGGTTGAAATTCGAGTACACTCACTTTCACCAGGAGCAATTTGATTTTTTAGCCGAAATGCGTGATCTCCATTACCGGATAGATCGTATTGAACAGCTCCTTCAGAAACTGATAGATAACCCGGTAGTAGATTTCAGTGAAGCTGCTGTTGCAGGGCAGTGGATTGACGAACAAGTACAGCTGCTTGAAACAAACGAAACGAAGCTAATACTCCCATAACTCTAATCAGCCTGGCTGGTTTAACCCTTCGGTACCTGTCCATCAGGTGTCGTTTTTTTCCGTAAGAATGTCTATAGATGGCGCTCCGCAGAAAGAGGTGGGTGTTACGGTTATTCTGCCAGAAATCCCGTTGTGTTCAGGCTGTGTCCTGTCGTTCCGGCAGGACACTTGGCTGTGACCGGCGTGTAAGAAACCCGTCTAATCCAACCCCGCTTTCTTACCGGCCGGGTCTTATCGACTGCAGAACGTATCGATCACCTGTTGCACAATGATCAGAATTACAAACAGCAGCATCAGTACTTTTTCCAGCACAGTTGCACACTGAAACTTCTGAATGATTTTCAGAAAATCAGAGAAAGGCATGTGAATCTCCGGAGATTGGGTTAATCAGTGTTCTGATTTTATGGAAAGTTACATTTCCGGTTTTGCTGTCTATTGAAAAATGTTTTGCACATCTGCTCTGAAACTGAATTGCTACAGATAATGTTGAATCGTCGCAGCCTTCTCCGCGCCCTCAGTTCGAAGATCTTCGAACAGGCCTCTTCGTGAGGACATAAATTGTCTTCTGTCGTGGGGTCATTCCAGCCAAAGCAGTGGTAACTAGCACTATTTATCTTATGAGCAAGATAGTTTTCGCCTTTCGTATCTTTCGGGTCCAGGCATAACAGTATCAACATTTTATGAATCATGCCGATACTGACAGAGCGACCACCAATTATTGATAATGGATAAAGGACATTTAAATTGAACAGAATGACAGGACTCGCTGTTTTATGCCTCTCGCTGATGGGATGCAGTGCCGTGCCATCAGAAAACAGTGCGCAGTACCTCAGAACGGAAATGCAGTCGCCAGTATCAGGGGCAACCATAATTACCGTAACTGCGGACAGCCTTATGAAACAAGACAATACACATAACGCTATACTGTATGCACTTCGACCGATGCCTGGAAAAGCATTCACCTCTGAGCTGGACAGAAAATTTGCCGCAGCGACGATGTATATTGATTTGTCTCCGGGTGAAAAAAGCAGAACGGCCGAGATCAGTGGTGAGATAAATTACTATGATCACGAGCGATACGTGAATGCTCGCCTGGTAGGAGACAGTATCAGGACAATACCGATTGCACCAAAGACCATCCCGCTTACACTGAATAAACCATTCTCAATCAATCTGCCACAAGGTATTCACTATTCAGTCATGCTGACGGACAGCCAGCCTTAAACCTTCATGATTGTCTCATGACTTCCTTTCAGTTTTCTGTAGGGTCAGCAGGGAATATAAATGGGGAAGAGAATGAATTTCATCAATAAACGTCCCACAGGCGTTCTGTCAGAGACCGGGTTTACTCTGCCTGAGATGACTGAATGTTCAATCTCCAACCCATCATGATGGATGGGTGTGCCCTGGCTTTCACTGCGTGTGCAGCAGGCTGGTCGGGAACGTCCTCAGCAAAATGTCTTCCGTCGCCACCTGTTCTGGTACATGAATGAAGCACTGTTCTGGCGGGAGGCGGACATCATCCGGGTCGCCAGGTAGTTGCCTGCACTGGACCATCCGGACTTCTGAAAAAAAAGCCACCCACAAGGGTGGCTTTCTGGATATGAGGCCCTGAGCCTTCCCGGGACTGAGCCACTGACGGAAGGGAGAGCCGTTTTTTTCGGTGACATCCCCCGCATGGCGGCAGATGGTTTAAATATGGTATGAATAAATAATAACTCACTGTACAAGAGATTTCCAGACCTATGCGTATCGACCGACGTCTGAGCAGGGATGTACTCACCGAGCGTCAGCTTTATTTTATTGAATGCTGGTCCAACTTCTGCCATAAAAACAGCCCGGATACTGACCGGGTCGGATACAGCAATCCACTCAGCACCATCCGCGAACTGCTATTTCTTTACGAAATGGAAGATCGTTTCAGTGCCGATAAAAAAAGACTCCGGGTGGCCACTGAACTGCTCGAGTTACTCGAGACCGATCAAGTTCTCAGGAGAGAAGCATTTGAGGACATCCCCGCTCAACTGGTGACTCTTCTGGACAGAGATTTGCTGGTTGACCCCACTCGCAGCCCGGTGGAAAAGCGTCCTCGTCTTATCTGTAGCCTATGTGTACAACTGGCGGATATCACCGAGGCCAGTTATATCACTGAGGCTCTTGAGATGCTTGAACAGGAACTGTTTGCATGGCCCCCTCTGGATGAACACCATGCACGGGATATTTACTCACTGACAAACGGAGTGATGAGTGTACTCCTCACCCGGGGTATGACACTGACGGAATGTTACCTGCTGTACATCAATATTTTCAGGAATGTGAGTACTGAACCGAACGCTTTCCGGGCCGCCTTTCACTCGTTCCGGCAGAAACTGGTAACGCCTACTCGGGACGTGACTGTTCGGATGTTTATTACCAGTGAGAAACTGCACACCCTACTTAACACGCAAGGACCCACACTGCAGTTCAACGGATGTGTGTTCATGCCACTTGATGAAGCCCGACAACGCTTCTCCCTCTCAGTCGATATACCGGTTTGCTCAATGTCTGACACATCTGCCCGTAACATGGCCGGTCAGATGCTTCGTGAATCCCTGGATGTCATTGCCTACATGGTAGGTAAGGGAGATATCACCGTCCAGAAACAGTTCATGATAATCAGGGATGAAGACGAAACAGAAGTGCCGCGCTTCGATAATGAAATCGAGGCAAACGCGGACCGGTTAACGGACGAGGAGTTTGCGCGCTTTATGGTGGCGATGAACCGACTGTTCACGGATACACCGGATGTGTCCCGTAAAAAAATCAGCTCCGCATTTCGGTTTTTCCGTAACGGCATTGAAAGCCAAGTTCAGGAGAGTCGTTTCACCGCTTACTGGTCGGCGCTTGAATCATTAACGCTAGGAGTTGCCCCTGGCACACCATCACATGAACAGCATGTCATCGGTGTTGTGGCTCCCTGTATGGTGCTGGACTATGTTGTTAAGCAACTGTTTTCTCTAAGAAAAGTTCTGCGCTTCATTCTGCGAGAGCCAGGGCACCCCTTGCGCACACCGGAGATCGCTTCACTTCCGCTGGGGCAACTCTATGCCCTTCTTAAAGATGCGGACCGGGTCCGTGAACTTCAGACAGATTTACAGCACTTTCCCTATGTCATGTATCGGGTGCGTAAGCTTGCCGGGATCTGTGCGTCACCCGAGAAAATGGCGGATAAACTGGGGCAACATGCCGAGAAAGTCACCCGACATCTTCACCGCCTGTATCTGCTGAGAAATACCATCGTGCACAATGCAGGTACCAGCCCGCACATTGACCTGCTGACGGTGAACCTTGAACACTATCTGCGGGCAACAATCAGCGCGTTGTTTAATATTGTGGTGATCCACCCAACCGTCAGCACCGCTGAGGAGGCATTTACCCGGTGCCAGTTTACCAGTGAGTCAGTTTTCAGGGAACTGAACCCCCTTCACGGGATCACGGAAAAGAAAGTATACACAGCCATTGATAATCAGTTGAAAAACGGGACGCTTTCCCGTAGCGATGCTCGTTTGATAGCATGGCTCAATGCCCACCACTGACACTCAGGAGAAGACTGTCAGAAGAAAGGGTAACTCATCGGCCTCATAGGCCCCGATCAAACTCTTGGGGCAGCCTGATCGGGGTCTATGTTCGGGTTTTCAGATACTCAGCGGCACGCAGGTGCCACTCTTCTGACATGTCTCTCTGTCCCAGGGATGGTGCCGTTTATCAGCTGAGTATCCGCTCATAGCGGGAACGAAATGCTTTTTCCCCTCCCTCCATTTGTCGGCAAATCAGTTCCTTCACCGGCGTCTCCTGAAGCGCTCCACAAAGCCCCGGGTGCAGGCCAGAGCGGTCGTGTTGCATACTGATAACGTATTCCGCATCACCATTGACCACTATTGGGGCAGAATGCGACACGATAATCAGCTGTCGGCGTTTCTTGTTTGCCATGATGGCAGGGATCACGCTCATGCTCAGCATCAGGCAGTCCAGGTCGTCTTCTGGTTGATCCAGCAGGAGGGGATCGGTGCCATATGACAGCAGGAACTGCAACATGCTCGCCCCTTTTTGTCCCGGTGAGGCAGAGGAAATATCTTCCATCCCTCCTCCGGGCGTCTGGTACCGAATGTGGATCCCATCATCCGGATACCAGCATTGCAGGGCATCCAGTTGCGCATCATTCAGACCTTTAAGGCGATTTCTGAAAGCTCCGTGGAGCTCTGACCCTGCTCCCGGCTCCTCGCGATGGATGGCAAGATGCAGAGCTTTAAGCGTATCCAGCGCAAGATATTTGTTTTCCGTTGCCGACGGTAGCGGACTGTACGGGCGCAAGCTGATGAAGCTATGAAGCAGCCCGCTCCCGTCACCATCATCATAGATACGATCGGCAAAGTTGCCGATCCCGGTTACCGCCTGATAACCAGATACGGTGTCTTCGTGTGGGGCACAGAGCGGCAGAATTTTAATATCCAGCGCGCTGAGAGACAGAGAGGACAGAAACGCCTTCCGCTTTTCCGTCAATACCATCCGGTGGTTACGCATTTCAGCCAGTAATCCTGTGGATCTCGCTGCTGAGGCCGCGATCGTCCCGTCAAGATCGGCGTAATTTCTCAGTTCCGACTTCAGCGACTCACAGCGCGTCATCAGCTCATCGAGGACATTCGGATTGAGTCCCTGTTCTCGTAGCACCATGGCCTCACGTTGTACAGTTTCCTCCTGGTTACGCACCGCCTCTTCCAGTGCGAGAAGAGGGGGGTCCTGCCTAATGGTACTGAGTTCCGCGGCATAGTCCGACAACAGTGTGTCAAGACGCTGGTCATACTTTTGCTGTACGTCAGAAAGACGCGTCATAAATGCTGTCAGTGTCGCAGACGGCTCCACCTGGAGCTCCGGGACTTGTACTGGCTCTTTCTCCTGCGCCCTCAGACCAGCGACATGCTGTTCATGATGCTCCAGAGGAAGCGTTGCTGCAGACAGTTCAGCCCGAGCCGTGGCCAGGCGGGTGCAAACCGGATAGTAAGCGCTCGACCGCAACTGACTGACGGCCCGTTCAGCATCAGACAACTCCCCCTGCAGTTTATCTGCGATCGTCTGGCTGGCCAGGTGACCACGCAGCGTTATTTGCTCATTCAGGTATTCCCTTTCCAGTTGATCCCAGCGCTCTTTCCAGGCGCGTTTGTTGACTACCTGACTCTCGTCACAGACGCGCAGGAATGCCCCTGTGTCTGACGCCAGTTCGTAGAGCATTTTCTGGCTGTATATTGAGAGGGGAAAACGATCTGGTGACCAGTGATTGTCCTGCACCCACTGACCTTCGCTGAAAATATGCAATTCATTACGACCATCGGGTCGCCAGCTGAGCCTAAAATCTGTGCCTTCTTTGCGGAACACACATTCGATGAAAGAATCCGCATCCATGCCCATCCCCATCTGACTAAACTGGTTCAACTTGTTGCGTTGAGACACAGTCAGCCCTTCGGTTTTTCGCATGGCCAGACGAATACTTTCGATAAGCGTGGATTTACCACTGCCCCGGGAGCCAATCACCGCATTGTAAAACGGGCTAAACTCAACGGAGGCTCCATACTGATCTGCCGGCTGGCAAAGACGGGTCCTGAATGTCAGGCTGCGCAAATGTGAAGCTGGTGCCTCCGGTGGATTATCATCAAACAGCACGCAGTTTTCCGGATCGAGTAATGCGTGCCTGAGACCGTCAAAATCAGGCTCGGACATCTTCAGCCAGCAGGTGCGCACTCCCGCTTGTTCAGGGTGGTGCGCATCTGATCCCCGAAGCCATGGCAAATCCGCAATTAAACGCCGGTGAGTCCCGTTCGTAATCTCCTCCTCCCGGTGTCTGATCTCCACTGCATGAGGATTTGACTGAAAAGCGGCCGTCAGTTCCCCCTGATTAGTAAGGCTTGTCAGAACGCCTTTCGCCGCATCAATGTGTGCGAGGATACAAATAGCTTCCGGGTTACGACGGATATTACTGATAATGCCCGCGGGTCCCAGCTGAAGCACAAGATGATGGTTGGGGGTTTCACGCGAAATAGGACAGTTGTTGTTGCACTGTGCCAGTAGCCGTTCCACCTCGGCACTGGTGCTCTGGGTGTGCAACACGGCGAGGATATGAACGTTGCCGGTGGCCGTGAGCTCCACACCGGGAAACAAAGTCAGCGGCCGGAAGTCTGCCAGTTCACCGGAACTGGCGTCCCGGGACATGTTCGCCAGTTCCGCTTTCAACACGTCAATCCATGCCCCACTGTTATGGTCACTGATGACAACACAGTCGACCTGTTGCCGCATGTAAGCCAGCAGCCATTCCCGGGGCTGGAGATCTGGGACTTTGTAGTCATCTGAGGCCGGGGTATGGTTATGAAAATCAAATTTAAACCAGCGTGATCCTACCGTCATTGTTTCTTTTCCATGTGGTGCCTAAGGTAATCCCACTATAGAAGCATTCACCTGGTAATTCAGTAACCGTTATGATTGCTGTTGGCATGAACTTCAGTCGGTCTGGCGGAAAAGTCAGAAGGCAAATAAGACCTTCGTCCACATCGGGGGTCTACATATCGACTGCCTTCAGTGGCTTAAATGGCCATGCTCCCCGCTCTCCTCTTTTGCTGAATTCACTCCGGCGTACTTTTACCGTATCAGCGGAGAACACTTCAGTATGATCCAGTGTTACAGTGGCCAGCGTAGCCAGGCTACTGTCCGTCAACGTAAATTCTTTCGGCAGACCCCATGGACCCTGCCTGACGTTCTCGATGCTACTGAATAATTCGCGGAGATAATCGGGGAGCATTTTGCCGCGCCCGTTAATGATGGCCCGATCGCTTTCTGATAGACATCCAATTTCCGGGTGCTCCCTTGCTATAACCTGCAGGACGCCAGGGAGTCCCGGCCAGTATTTTCCGTCATAACGACAGGTCAGGCCATCGAGTGTTTCATGAAGATAATAACGGTAAAGCCCATCATTATCTTCAGCCATCTCCATCAGTTCCACGATGTGCGTGGTTCTCTCAAGTGTGAATGCGTTCCGGTTCAGGATCGCATCTCGGACCAATATCTTCTGTGCCAGTTCACCGGCCTCCTTACTGATAGTCCGGTTCAGTTCTTCAAGCTGGCGATAATCCTCTTTCAATCGGGAAACGATATCAGGTCTACTGAAACGGCCCGCCAGTATGATTTGCTCCAGAAGACAATAGCATTGCTGCCAGGTTAGCGCCTGACGGGCAATATTCTGCCAGACCGACTGCATTTCATTCTCACGACTCAGTAGCCGCTCTATCAGTGGCCATACCGACATCCAGCAAGGACCTGTCAGCAAGTCAGCCTGGTATTGTCTGAGTGTATCAGTGACATCAGTTGCAGTGCTGGTTCGGGTATAACGCATCTTTTTTTCTCCGAAATCTCAGTTGACTCATTATCCATACCAGAGCCAGAACTGTCGGTAACGTAGCGAGATAAATTCCAGTTGGCGTACATTACCCGATGTTTTTCTCAAAACCATCCGTCTGCCTCGCGATCTGGATTTTGAGGGCGTCAGCGAGCTGAAGATTGTTCGGGAGGGGGACTGTATCATCCTGCGTCCCGTCCGGCCGACCTGGTGCTCGTTCGCGCAGCTTGAAAAAGCCGAACCGGACTTTATGGTGGAACGTGGGGACGTTGTCAGCGATGAAGGTCGATTTGACCTGTGAACAAGATCTACATGCTCGACACCAACATCTGCTCGTTCATCATGCGCGAGCAGTCGGAAGTGGTGCTGAAGCGCCTGGAGCCGGCGGTGCTGCGTGACCAGCGTATCGTGGTCTCGGTTATCACTTACTCCGAGATGCGCTTTGGCGCCACAGGTCCGAAGGCCTCCCCACCCCGCGAGCAGTTGGTTGACGCGTTCTGTGTGCCGTTCTGACCTGGGACTGCGCAGCGGTAGATGCGACCACGGAGATTAAACTGGTGCTGCGCCTCGCTGGCACCCCGATCGACATAGCTATCGCCGGGCACGCAATTGTCGCCGGTGCCGTGCTGGTGACGAATAATGCGCTGGAGTTTGAGAGGATATCGACCTTGGTACCTGAGGACTGGGTTAACTAGCGGTTCCTGGTATGTAGTTATGTGAGACTGACTGGCAGAGGTGGTTGCGCCATCAATGAATCCAGCACTGGAAACAGAACAGCACGCGTACATCATGCCTTGCGTTCGCTCAGTGTTTTCAACATCCAGTAATGTATAAAATACAGGTTTTCAGGCAATTAGTGGGAGGTCATCCTGACTTCCCTTTTTTCATATTTTGGTCTTATCCTTAAGAAATATCAGACGGAATCAGATTCCTTCGGGAAACGCTGACGATCGGTGAGTCAGGGAGCAATTCTTGATTCATTCAGAAATTGCCAAAACGGTTTTTCATTTGGTTTGCGGTTTTCTCGTATGTTGCTAAACTTGTCCTGTTTTATCCTCCTGGCGATACAACATTTTCCGGATAACGGTCCCTCAGTCTTTTTTTGTTTAAATAATGAACAACATCATTAATACCCACACAATAATAATCACAATATAATATCTGACATATTTCCGTTACTTCGAGATAATTAACTAATTGCGAACATGTTCTCAAAATGAATATAAGCGTTGATACAAACGCAATATATGCTATTGTTAATATATGATGTTTCTCAGGATACATCTGATATGGTACATACCGTTAAGATTTCAGTTGCTTATATCTAAAATAAACGCCGAAACTTCTCATTGTTATCCTTACGTTTCTTAAGGAGAAGAATATGACAGAGCAAAATAATTTCGGTCAATATATAGGCAGTCACCTTGACGATGACGTCACTCTTTCATTACCTGATTTGCGCCAATTACCAGGGCGTTATTGCACTCTGCAGTTGCTGTCCACCCGTCACGGGAATGACCTCTTCCAGGGATGGCACAGTATAGAGGATTCACGTGACTGGACCTATCTTCCGGATGAAAGACCGCCGACAAAACAGGCAACCCACAGTTATATTCAGCAACTCATTCAACAGAAGGGAGTATATCATTACGCCATTATAGAAAATAATTCAGAAAATGCTGTGGGAACTCTTTCTCTGTATAACCTCGACAATAAAAATGACGTAGCAGAAATAGGAGGCGTACATCTTACTCCAGTTATCAAACGAACTTCAGTCAGTACAGAAGCAATTTTCCTGATACTATCATATGTTTTTGATGTGCTTAAATATCGTCGCTGTGAATGGCAAACCGACAGGCTCAACTCTCAGGGTATGAGATCTGCCGAGAGATTAGGGTTCCAGAAAGAGGGTGTACTGCGTAATAAACAAATACTTAAATCAAGGAGCGTGGACGTTGTAATGTATTCAATCATTCAGGATGAATGGGAAAGAATATCCAGTGCGATAACTATCTGGCTTAGAACTGTCAACTTCGATGACCGGGGACATCAAATACATCCTTTACGGCATTACCTGGCGACAACAGAGCCCTGACTCTTTTGTTATTGCCCCCAGACGTTACTGGAAAAAGGGAGAATCTGAATGAAAATAATGAATGCAGAGATTGAGAGGCAAATCTGGCATCACAATCTTTCCTATTTATTGCTTGCCCAGCGGGTTCTGAATCATTACGAAGACACAGCCCTGTTTCGGCTAGGTATCGACAAGTGTACCGGAGATAAACTCCTGCAGTTGTCGTTGCCCGAACTGGTTCGTCTTGCTGAACGTCCGGAGCTGATTACCGTACTCAGACTCAGGGATCACCACCAGATAGATGTATTACTCAGTCAGTCCACTGGAATGGGATGAGCTCAGCAGGATTTACTTAACATCTTACGGACCATTTTCTTCTTTTTTATTCCGGACTGGGAATTCAGTATGTACCCCAATGAATCAGCGATCTGGATTATTTATCCGCAAAAAAACATGTCATATAAAGTAAGGGGTTTTATTGATTTTATTGATTTTATTGATTTTATTATCGATGAAATCGGAACTACTCCTTACTGGAAGCACGGAAAGTAATTCCTGTGAATACGGATTTCAAGAGGGAAAGTATTGTGTGTATAAAAATCATCCTGATTAATACAGGATGATTTTTATGATGCTGTTACATGAATATAAATTGACGATACAAATCACTCAGTTCTGTTCTTAATTTTTCTATATCCTTCTCCTCACCTGAATTCTCGATCGCCAGTAATTGCTTTTCTTTAACAGTAATTCTTTCACACAACTCTGATAGCGTTGAACAGAATGCCTCTGTATGAGTGGCAGGATAGACGCTTTCATCCTGTTCAGTACTCCGCTTACGAACTGAAGTCACTGGTTTAATATGATGTTCCAGGTTATAGGCTATCTGACGTTCCCTGCGATTGTGCGTTTCATCCATCGCCTGTTTCATGGCCGGAGTGATCCTGTTTGCATAGAGTACGGCTTTACCCTCCACATTACGTGCCACACGTCCAATCATCTGAATAAGTGCGTGTGATGAACGTAAAAAACCTGCATGGTCAGCATCAAGTATCGCGACCAGTGAGGCTTCAGGGATGTCGAGTCCTTCACGCAGCAGACTGATGCCGATTAAGACATCAAATTCCCCGGCCCGTAATCCATTGATAATTTCCTGTCTTTCATCTGTTTTGATATCAGAATGCAGATATCGGGACAGGATCCCATTTTCTGTCAGAAAATCATTCAGTTCTTCTGCGGTCTTTTTGGTCAGCACTGTCACCAGGACACGATTGTTTCTGTTGACGCAATGACGGATTTCTTCAAGTAAGTTCTCCACACACTGGTCTTTGCTTCGGACCTCAATTTCGGGATCCAGTAAACCGGTGGGGCGGATAATTTGCTGAACAACATTTTTCTTTGATTTCTGCAATTCATATTTACCTGGGGTTGCGGAAACAAAGACAGTCTGGGGCTTAATCTTCTCAAACTCAGCAAAACTCAGGGGTCGATTGTTTTTTGAGGAGGGCAGACGGAAGCCGAAATCGATAAGAGTATCCTTGCGACTCTGATCGCCACTGTACATGGCTGAGATTTGCGGGACCATTACGTGCGATTCATCAACAAAGAGCAGGCCATTTTTTGGCAGGTAATCCAGCAGCGTTGTCGGTGGGAGTTCCGGATTTCTGTCGCTGAAATAGCAGGAATAGTTTTCCATACCTGAGCAGTAACCCAGTTCACGGATCATTTCAACATCATTGTTGACGCGTTCGTATAAGCGCTCAGCCTCTATCAGACGATTTGCTTTGTTAAGTTCAGCAACCCGTTTCTCCATGTCAGTAAGAATGCTTTTGGTGGCTGAGGGTATTTTTGCGGTCGGTGTAACAAAGAGTGTTTTGGGTGATATTAAATAATGTTCAATGTCGCCCGCAATTTTCCCACTGACAGGATCAATCCATTTTGCGGATTCTATAACATCATCAAAAAGTTCGACCCTGATGGCCTGATGTTCGGAATCGGCAGGGAATATATCAATAACGTCACCGCGAACCCGGAACATCGCCCGTCCCAGAGTTTTGTCTGTACGGGCATACTGCAGACGTGCCAGTTGATGAATTAACTCCCGCTGGGCGAGTTGTCGTCCCGGGTATACCGGGATCTGGATCTCTCTGTATGCGTCCGGATCACCTAATCCGTATATCGAAGAGACGGAAGCGACGACTATCACATCCTGACGTTCAATCAATGCCTTGGTCGTAGATAACCGTAACCTTTCAAGATGATCGTTGATAGCGGAATCTTTCGGGATAAAGCGGTCACTTCCGGGGATATAGACTTCTGGCTGAAAAAAGTCGTAGTAAGAAACGAAGTATTCGACAGCATTTTCTGGGAAAAACTGCTTCATCTCCAGATAAAGCTGTGCGGTTAACGTCTTGTTAGGAGCCAGTATTAATGTAGGGCGCTGCAAACGGTGTATCACATTCGCCATGGTGAAGGTTTTACCCGAACCGGTTATCCCCTGAAGTGTCTGATGTGTCGCTCCTGCTTCGACTCCCGCTATCAGTCTGGCTATTGCTTCGGGCTGATCTCCTGACGGGATATAGCCTGAATGTAAAATGAATTTTCCTGTGGACATTATGATCTCTCCTGGTTGGAACGCCCCGGACAGCGTTAACACTACTACACTATAGTTTATGACAACCCGACGTAAGGCATTTATGCCTGACTGAAGAAAAGTTATTTGTTCTGTACCAATAAGTTGGCGTTCTGTTCACTTCTATTGTGTACCGTTAAAGTACGAATGTGCCTGATACAACTCTGTCATCTGTCTGGATTTGTACATCGTGGGGTCAACATTTTTTCTTGCATAGTATAGGGGGGTATACTATAGTCTCTTCAATCCTGATTAACAGGGACAATCAATGCCACATTCTCCAGAAGAAAAGAAACAGGCGCTTGTCCGGGTACGACGTATCAAAGGTCAGATTGCAGCGCTGGAACAGGCGATTGAAAACGAAGCGGAATGTTCTTCATTGTTGCAGCAACTGGCTTCGGTACGAGGAGCCGTTAAAGGCCTGATGACTGTTGTTCTGGAAAGCTATCTCAGGGAAGAATTTCCCGATACGAACAAAAGAAGGGGGTCGCAGACGAAATCTATCAACGACGCTATTTCCATTGTTCGCTCATATCTCCGTTAACTCTGCCAGGCAGACGTCTGATGGGGTCAGTAAAAACAGTAATAAAAGGATATGACATATGAAATCACGTGCAGCTGTAGCATTTGCTCCTGGTAAGCCCCTCGAGATCGTTGAAATTGATGTGGAGCCGCCTCGTAAGGGTGAAGTACTGGTAAAAATCACCCATACCGGCGTCTGCCACACTGATGCATTTACCTTGTCCGGTGATGATCCGGAAGGTGTGTTCCCGGCAGTACTGGGTCATGAAGGTGCGGGTGTTGTTGTGGAAGTCGGCGAAGGGGTCACCAGTGTGAAACCTGGCGATCATGTTATTCCGCTTTACACGGCAGAATGCGGCGAGTGTCTGTTCTGTAAATCCGGAAAAACTAACCTGTGTGTCTCTGTTCGCGCCACCCAGGGTAAAGGACTTATGCCTGATGGCACGACCCGTTTCTCTTACAAGGGCCAGCCTCTTTTCCACTATATGGGCTGCTCTACATTCAGTGAGTATACCGTCGTCGCAGAAGTGTCTTTAGCCAAAATTAATCCACAGGCGAATCATGAACATGTCTGTCTGCTGGGTTGTGGCGTAACGACAGGTATCGGTGCGGTTCACAACACTGCGAAAGTACAACCAGGTGACACGGTTGCTATTTTTGGCCTGGGTGGTATTGGCCTTGCAGCGGTACAGGGCGCGCGTCAGGCAAAAGCGGGTCGTATCTTTGCCATCGATACCAATCCGGAGAAATTTGACCTGGCCCGTTCATTTGGTGCAACTGACTGCATTAACCCGAAAGACTACGACAAACCTATCCAGGACGTTCTCATTGAACTGACAGGCTGGGGTGTCGACCATACGTTTGAATGTATCGGTAACGTAAACGTAATGCGTTCTGCACTTGAAGCGGCACACCGTGGCTGGGGTCAGTCCGTCGTTATCGGTGTTGCGGGTGCAGGTAAAGAAATCTCCACTCGTCCATTCCAGCTGGTCACCGGCCGTGTATGGAAGGGTTCTGCCTTTGGTGGTGTTAAAGGTCGTACCCAGCTGCCGGGCATGGTTGAAGATGCGATGAAAGGCGAAATCGATCTCGCACCATTCGTGACTCATACCATGGGCCTTGAAGAGATTAATGACGCCTTCGACCTGATGCATGAAGGCAAATCTATTCGTACAGTGATCCACTACTGATTCAGGTTTCACTGGCGATCTTTCAATATTAGTTTTAAAGGAAACAATCCATGTCCAATCCAGTTATTTCAGGCAATGGCATCTTCTCTCACGTCTTTATCGGTGCTGTAGATGTTCAAAAGTCGGCTGAGTTTTATGACGCCACTTTAGGTGCACTCGGTATCAACAACCTTGGTCCTTTTGGTAATGGCTGGGTGTTGTTTGGCCGTGACAAGCCGGCTTTCATCATTGCCCGTCCTGGCAATGGTGAAGCGCCATCCAGCAATGGTGTGACAATTGGCTTTGCTGCCGCCACGCCTGCTGAAGTTGACGCTTTCCATGCCGCAGGCCTGGCTGCTGGCGGGACTGATGAAGGCCAACCGGGTCCTCGTGGTCATCTGCCAGGTGCTTATGCTGCCTACCTGCGTGATCCGGCTGGTAACAAGATCTGCTCCTATACCTTCATCTGATCGTAGGGTGCATCCGACACAAATGTTGTACGGTTTGCCGATCAGGCGAACGGTATGAGTTGTGCCAGCGTATGAAGATCAACCCGCAGACGTTTACGTCTGCGGGTATCTTTCTCGAAGCGTAATGTGACTGGCCGTCAGAAAAAGAGAGAGTCTTATGAAAGAGTCAGCATTATCTGCTATCCGTTCTGAGATGCAATCACCCGAAACCGTGTACGGGATGCCGGCTCATAAAGACAGAACGGCCGCTGTCAATGAAGTACATGCGCGTCCGCACCTGCTTATCACATCACCACAGACCCTGCTGCAGTTTGCTTTCATGACTAAAGGCGACCAGTCAGGTGACCAGCGGGTCATGGTTGAGCTGTCAGATCGTCTTGGTTTAACACCATCAGAAAATTCAGCACCCCTGCACGGTATCACGTGGCGGGAAGGCGCTTTGTATTGTGAAAAACACGGTGAGTTTTCCACCTACTTATGGAGTACCACATGCGATCCGCGTGACGGACAGTTAAGGGGAGAGAACCCCTTCCGGCATGGTTTCACGCCACCGGGTTCGGTTATCTGTGGTACCCGTCTGGATATTCTGCCATGGACTGCAGAATCTGAGGCTGCAGTAACGAATTTAGATCCTGTCAGCAGGTGCTATTCAGTAACAGAAAATGGCCGTGCCGCAATTATCTCTGATTTTCGCCAGGATAAAGACGGGCTGACACGCATTCTGATACTTGAACGGGACCTGACAGAGGCACAGCTGGGTGCACTGGTTCAGCGGCTGCTTGAGATTGAAAATTATCGCACGCTTGCTTTGCTTTCTTTACCACTTACAAGAACCATGGCCTCTGAACTGAGGCGAGTGGAAAACCGACTGGCTGAAATTACAGAAGAAATGCGCACCGGAGAGCATCGTAAAAATGAACAGTTGCTCTCTGCGTTGACCAATCTTGCCGCAGAACTTGAAGCCGGCGCTGCAGCGAATCTGTACCGGTTTGGCGCAAGCCAGGCCTACTATGAAATTGTTGAGGAAAGGCTGAATACGCTCTCCGAAACGCCGGTTCCAGGCTACTACACCTGGTCTGATTTTTTGCAACGGCGCATTGCCCCAGCCATGCGAACCTGCCGTTCTGTGAAAGAACGACAGGCGAAGCTGTCTGACAAACTCATGCGGGCTATTTCGTTACTTCGCTCCTGGATAGATGTTGAACTGGAACATCAGAACCGTGACCTGCTGGCTTCGATGAATAACCGGGCCAGACAACAGCTACATCTGCAGCAAACCGTTGAAGGATTGTCTGTTGCCGCCATTTCATATTATGTGGTGAGTCTGATTTCGTATCTGGTGAAAGGGGTTCCCGGGATCCACGATGTCATGCCACCTGAGCTGGCGGTTGCCATTCTCGTGCCCTTCATTGTGCTCGCGATTTGGTGGGTGGTGCGAAGAATAAGAAACTCGCACACCGACCCTGAACATAACGAAAACCGCTCTGACTGAGTTGTTACGTTGTTGCTGAATTGTCCTGTCGTTATACGGAGAAAATTATGGAACGTCTTGAACATCATGCCAGCTTTGATGGGTGGCAGGAAGTTTATCAGCATGAGTCTGGCACGCTTGGCTGCACGATGAAATTTGGTGTTTATACTCCACCCCAGGCGCTTAACGGTAATGTACCGGTACTCTACTGGCTTTCCGGTCTGACCTGTACGGAACAGAATTTTATTACCAAATCGAGCGTTCAGCGTTATGCCGCAGAGCATGGGATCATGATTGTGGCACCAGACACCAGTCCGCGTGGCACCGATATTCCTGATGATCCTGACTACGCTCTCGGTCAGGGGGCCGGATTCTATGTTAATGCAACCCAGGAGCCCTGGGCGACACATTACAAAATGTATGACTATGTGGTAAACGAGCTCCCGTCCCTGATTGAAGAATGGTTCCCGGCGTCTGATAAAAGAAGTATCAGTGGACATTCGATGGGCGGACATGGCGCCCTGATGATTGCGCTCAGAAACCCGGGCCGCTATCAGAGTGTATCCGCATTCTCACCGATCGTCGCACCTTCTCAGGTGCCCTGGGGAGAAAATGCATTGTCTGCTTATCTGGGTGATGATCGGGAATACTGGAAGCAGTACGACACGGTTGAGTTGATCCGTAAAGCGCAGGAAAGGCTACCTCTGCTTGTAGACCAAGGACTGAATGATGAGTTTCTGAAGACTCAGCTTCAGCCGGAGAGACTGAAGAGCGTTTGTGAGGACACCGGTCATCCGTTGACGCTTAACCTGCGTCCGGGACACGATCACAGCTATTACTTTATCTCCAGCTACATTGGCGACCACATTGCACATCATGCAGCAGCACTGACGCGCTAAATTCAGGAATTATGGTTATGGTACATTTCTGCGATCAAAAACATCATGTTGTCGTGATAGGGGCTGGGTTCGGTGGACTCTCCGTTGTCAGAGAACTGGAAGAGCCGGGCGTTTCGATCACAATCATTGACCGGAGTAACCACCATCTGTTTCAGCCTTTACTTTATCAGGTCGCTGGCGCATCACTGCCATCAGCAGAAATTGCCTGGCCCGTTCGCTCTCTGTTTCGTCATCGTGAGGATGTACGTACCCTGATGGCCGAGGTCCAGGATGTGGATACCGATTCACGGGAGGTTCTGCTGAAAGATGGTTCCCGAATTGATTATGACACGCTTGTCGTTGCCACTGGGGCCACGCACGCTTATTTCGGTCATGATGAGTGGGAACAGTTTGCGCCGGGACTGAAGAACCTGGATGATGCCACGACCCTGCGCGCACGGATCCTTTCCGCTTTTGAACAAGCTGAGAATACCACTGATCCCGCGTTACGGGCTGCCTACCAGACATTCGTCATTGTCGGGGGGGGACCGACAGGCGTTGAGCTGTCCGGGACCATTGCCGAACTGGCAAGGAAAACGCTGAAAAATGATTTCCGTTCTATTGATCCGACAGAGACCAGAATTATTCTGGTTGAAGCCGGACAACGATTGCTCACTGCCTTCCCGGAGTCATTATCGGAATATACCCGTCAGTCCCTGGAGAAACTGGGAGTGGAAGTCAGTTTTGGCCAACCGGTAACGGAATGCTCTGCCGAAGGCGTAGTATATGGTGGGCAACCTCTTCCTGCCAAAACGATCATCTGGGCAGCAGGCGTCACTGCTTCTCC
This sequence comes from Enterobacter cloacae complex sp. 2024EL-00214, assembly GCF_043945575.1. NCBI lineage: Bacteria > Pseudomonadati > Pseudomonadota > Gammaproteobacteria > Enterobacterales > Enterobacteriaceae > Enterobacter > Enterobacter cloacae complex sp. 2024EL-00214. The sequence goes on from NZ_JBIMRC010000030.1 coordinate 19,516, forward strand.
GGCTGCACGCTGGCTCAAGACGGAAGCTGATCGGGCTGGTCGGGTTATCGTGGGAGCTGATCTCACGCTCCCGTTACACCCTGAAATATTTGTAATAGGTGATACCGCGGCCGTGACCGGAGAGGACGGCAGGATGATCCCGGGCATTGCTCCGGCCGCAAAACAGGAAGGACAGTATGTGGCTAAACTGATCCAGTCCCGTTTAAAGGATGAAAAACCTGTCCTGAAACCTTTCCGGTACCGGCATCAGGGGAACCTGGCGACCATCGGTCGCGGACTGGCTGTGGTTGATATGGGACGGTTAAAACTCCGGGGAGCCATGGCGTGGTGGTTCTGGAAAATTATCCACCTGTATTTTTTGATCGGAACCAGAAACCGGTTGAGTGTCGCTATCAGCTGGATCTGGAACCACAGTATCGGATACAGGGGAGCCCGCATTATCACGGGAGGTAAATCACCTGATCCGGATAAGAGTGCGGTCCATTCCCGCTCAGAAGAGTGATACCTGAACCTTACTGATGCCGCTGAAACATCAGCGGCATTCCTTATTTAATCACCGGCGCCGGCGCAGGCAATCCGCTTACTGCTGCATAAATCCCTTTTGTCATTATTCCTTCTTAACTAATGGTTCGGCACATCGGTTAACGCCATTCAACGTAACCAGCGTCAGAAGTAAAGTTGATTTACGTATTACAGGATTAAACTATGTCAAAGAAACTTTTTGGTGCCCCCCCAACCCTGACAGACGCCAGTAATTCTGTTGTGGTACGTGGTGCCAGGGAGCACAACCTTAAAGAGGTGGATGTCTCTGTTCCGCGTGATGCACTTGTTGTCTTTTCGGGGGTCTCTGGTTCCGGTAAGTCTTCACTGGCTTTTGGAACCATTTATGCTGAGGCGCAACGACGCTACTTTGAATCGGTTGCCCCGTATGCGCGGCGCCTCATTGATCAAGCCGGTGTTCCGGATGTGGATGCCATTGATGGACTCCCCCCTGCAGTTGCCCTTCAACAACAGCGAGGAACCAGCAATGCACGCTCTTCTGTCGGCAGTGTGACCACCTTATCGAGCCTGGTGCGCATGATGTATTCCCGGGCGGGAGCCTATCCGGCAGAACAACCTATGCTCTATGCTGAGGATTTTTCTCCTAACACGCCTCAGGGAGCATGTCCATCCTGCCATGGTCTCGGACATATCTATGATGTGACAGAAGCACTGATGGTACCTGATCCGTCACTCAGTATCCGGGACAGAGCCATTGCCTCCTGGCCACCTGCCTGGCACGGACAAAATCTTCGCGACATTCTGGTGACACTGGGCTATGACGTCGATATCCCCTGGAAAGAGTTATCTGAAGAAGAGCGACACTGGATCCTGTTTACTGAAGATACCCCGACGGTGCCGGTCTACCCCGGACTCAGCCCGGAAGACACACGTGTCGCAGTCAGGGAAAAAATGACTCCGGGTTATATGGGGACGTTTACAGGGGCGCGACGTTATGTTCTGCATACCTTTGCACACACCCAAAGTGCACTGATGAGGAAACGCGTCTCCAGTTTTATGGAAGGTAAACTGTGTCCTGTCTGCCACGGAAAAAGGCTTAAACCGGAATCATTGTCAGTCACTTTTGCTGGAGTGGACATCGGTGAGTTTATGCAGATGCCTTTAGACCAGCTGGCTGAGTTGCTTCTTCCTATCTCCCGGGGGGATTTCAGTACGCATCATGCCGGGGCTGATACTGACAGGGATATCACCCGCCGGGACCGGACAGAACGCGCAGGTTCCGGCAGAGCAGTCCATTCTGTAACGCCGGATGTCCGCCGGACCTCAGCATTATCGACAGAGAAACGACTGGCTGCTCAACGACTGACCAGAGGTGTTATGGACCGGCTGTATCAGTTGCAGAAACTGGGACTTGGTTATCTGACATTAGACAGAACAACGCCAACACTCTCCGCAGGGGAACTCCAGCGATTGCGTCTTGCCACTCAGCTTAGCTCCATGTTGTTTGGGGTCGTCTATGTTCTCGATGAACCATCAGCAGGCCTGCACCCTGCAGACAGCCATGCACTTTACGATGCTCTGGAGAACCTGCGGGATGCCGGAAACTCAGTGTTTGTCGTTGAGCATGATCTTGACCTGATGCGACGGGCGCAATGGCTGGTTGATGTGGGACCCGCTGCAGGAGAACAGGGCGGTCATATTCTCTACAGTGGTGTACCTGAAGGTCTGAAAGCTATTGCTGAATCCAGAACGGCGCGGTATTTGTTTGATGAAATCAGGCCACCACAATCATACGCCCGACAGCCAGCAGGATGGTTAAAATTACAGGATATTCACCGTCACAACCTGAAGGGACTGGACGCCTGTATTCCTCTGGGGGTACTGACCGCTGTTACAGGTATTTCGGGTTCCGGAAAGTCTAGTCTGATTGCTCAGGCCTTACCTGAGCTGGTGCTTTCCTCGCTTGGCCATGAACCAGAAGACGTGTTATCCGAGGGCAGTGATGCTGAGGGACCAACCGTTACTGAGAAAACTTACGGTACGCTGACAGGCGACACCGGACTGATCAAACGTCTGGTGCAGGTTGACCAGAAACCGATAGGCCGGACACCGCGTTCTAACCTGGCGACATATACCGGACTGTTTGACCATATTCGTAAGCTCTTTGCCGGAACACCTGCTGCTAAAAACTATCATTATGATGCCGGACAGTTTTCTTTCAATGTGGCAAAAGGTCGCTGTGAAACCTGTGAGGGTGAAGGGTTCGTCAGCGTTGAACTCTTGTTTATGCCCAGTGTGTATGCCCCTTGTCCGACATGTCATGGCGCACGCTATAACCCGGATACGCTCAGGGTTCGCTGGAAGGAGCGAAACATTGCGGAAGTCTTGCAGATGACAGTGGATGAAGCCTGCAGCTTCTTTGCTGATGTAGAACCCGTGGCGCGACCTCTGCGCCTGCTGGGCGAAATCGGTCTGGGATATCTGCGTCTGGGTCAACCAGCCACTGAGTTATCCGGAGGAGAAGCTCAACGGATAAAGCTGGCAACCGAACTGCAACGTAGCCAACGTGGCCATACGCTGTATGTTCTGGATGAACCGACCACCGGACTCCATGCGTCAGACGCCGACCGTCTGCTTGTGCAGTTGCAGCGTCTTGTTGAGACAGGGAATACCGTAGTTGTGATTGAACACGATATGCGTGCAGTCGTGCAGGCTGACTGGGTTATGGACATTGGTCCCGGAGCAGGTCATGAGGGAGGCAACCTGGTTGCAGAAGGTACACCCGCCCAGGTATCACAGGTTTGTGAAAGCCGCACGGCACCGTTTATTGCCCGGGAGTTGTCACGGAACTGGTAAAAGGACAGTGTCGTCATAGCGTGAATGACGACACTGTCACGCTACTGGTATATCCCCTGAACATTTTACCTGTCATTGTAACTACCTGAAAAAATACGTGATAAGAAACCTGTTGTACCAGGGCACAGCAAAAACACCAAATCTTATCCAGTGTTAAACATCACTGTTATGCAGGTGGTAAGGAGAACCTGATGAAACTATTTACGATTGGTTTCACACAATCTTCGGCGGAGGATTTTTTTACGCGTCTGAAGGAATCCGGAGCAAGACGTATTCTGGATGTGCGTCTCAATAATCGCTCTCAGCTGGCAGGTTTTGCAAAACAGGACGATCTGAAGTTCTTTGCCCGTACTCTGTGTGATATCGATTACGCACATATGCCAGATCTTGCCCCGACGCGGGAAATGTTTGAGCGATACAAATTACAGAAAGGAGACTGGGATATATATTCTTCGGATTTCATCGATCTGATTACAAAAAGACATATCGAAACGCTCGAAAAGAGTCAGTTTGCTGATGCTTGCTTATTGTGTAGCGAACATAAACCACATCATTGCCACAGACGGCTGGTTGCTGAGTACCTGGCAGATAAATGGCCTGATGTCACTATCATGCATTTATAGTGGCTGGGTTGTGTCTGTACGCCCGAACACCAGAACACAGCTCCCACAGACTATGACGGTACCAGACGATGTTCGGACAAAAGGAAGAGGATTTAGCCTGCTAAAGCAATATGCGCTAACAGGAAGTGGCTTGATATCGAAAATCAGTGTTTGCGACGCGCTTTTTTTGACCATGCTTTTGGGCTAATATCACACCCTTCAGCCTGTATTTTGCCAATAATATAACCAGTTGTTTTATTTTATAAATAAAGCTTATCGGTATGTGCTCTGTTATGTTTGTATACTACATGGGAGGTATACATTCATTGATCGGATAATGCATACTCCGATGCAGTATATCAACTTAAAGATAGTGAGGTAAGAAATGCCCAGTACTCCGGAAGAGAAAAAAAAGGTACTGACACGGGTTCGCCGCATCAGAGGGCAGATTGATGCTCTGGAAAGAGCACTTGAAAATGGTGCTGAATGCCGCGCCATTCTCCAGCAAATTGCTGCCGTTCGTGGCGCATCTAACGGATTGATGGCTGAGGTTCTGGAGAGTCACATACGAGAAACCTTTGACCAGAATGACAACTATAGCCATGAAGTCAGTAAATCAGTTGACGATACGATTGAACTGGTTCGCGCCTATCTTAAATAGCAACTGACCGGTAAACCCGGTCACTGCTGGATGTCATTATGAACACCAACCGAACGGCATAGCCAGTCCACAGATACTACTCATTCCCTGACTATGTCCCAGGAGTCCAGTGTCGTTCAGCCAAAACAAATTTCTGCTTTGTATACCACTACGACAAATGCTGTCATCAGTTCAGGTGCGATAATTTCGTTATCATGCGCAGTACATACTGCCCTGAGTTTTCTGATCCAGTAATCATTCTCGGCACCAGTGTTCCAGGTGCCGCCTCACCCTACAGATATCTGTAATTGTAAACCGTCGCAAGACCGGTCCAGGCGATAGGGCAGAATCGCCCACTGTTCGGAAAACCAGTACTAACTGACAGTTCTGGTACTGGAGACTGGCCACAGCACTGTATAGGCCCATTCTGTACGGCGTTGTCACCTGACCTGTCTGAAGATATTTCCCGCACGCAACAGGTTACTACTCAGAAGTGATAACCCAAGTCCTCATCAAACATCAAAAAATATTTTCAGATAAAAATCAAGTGTTTATCTTTTTTTAATCCTTATCAACAGTATTGGTATTGCCAGTTACTATACTGCCGTATAGTATATGAAGCAGATGATGTACACACAGAAACAACAAGGCTATCAAGATTTAAAATGCCCTCTCTAATATTTAAACTGACGAAAGGATATTAACTATGAGTAATGTATTTTATATGCCGCCTGTAACCCTAATGGGACTTAATGCTATTCGTCTTTTAGGGGATGAACTTGTTTCAAGGGAGTTAAAAAAAGCGCTGATCGTCACTGACCGTGTTTTGGCTGACACGGGACTGGTTAACAAACTGACAGATGAGCTTGAGGCGCATAAAATTAGTTATGCAATATTTGATGGTGTTCAACCTAATCCAACAGAGAAAAATATTGATGACGGTTTAGCCTTGCTTGCAAAAAGTAATGCTGATTTTGTCATTTCCTTTGGTGGGGGGTCTTCTCACGATACAGCTAAAGGTATTGCATTGGTGGCCACTAATGGTGGGCATATTCGGGATTACTCGAAAGGTGTGCATCTGTCCAAAAAACCACAATTACCATTAGTTACTGTAAATACGACAGCGGGTACGGCATCGGAAATGACCGTATTTGCAATCGTCACTAACCAGGAAGATGAAACTAAATACCCGGTAGTGGATAAGCACTTTACGCCTATCATTGCGGTTAACGATTCTGAACTTATGGTCGCAATGCCTGCGTTCCTTACGGCAACTACAGGTATGGATGCCTTAACTCATGCAATTGAAGCGTATGTATCAACAGCAGCTACGCCTGTTACTGATGCTTGTGCTATCAAAGCAATTGAAATTATTGTTAATAATCTTAAAGACGTTGTAGATGATGGCCAAAACCGCGAAGCACGTGATGCCATGCAATATGGTGAATATCTGGCTGGAATGGCATTTTCAAACGCGTCTCTTGGTTATGTCCATTCAATGGCTCACCAGTTAGGTGGCGTTTATAATCTGTCTCACGGTTTGTGTAATGCGATCCTGCTGGGTGAAGTATCCCGATTTAATGCGAAAAAGGTTCCCGATCGTTTTGTTGAAATCGCCCGGGCAATGGGGATTGATGTCTCAACAATGACTCAGGAGCAGGCCATTAATTCTGCTATCGAAGCAATTGAGATGTTGTCGCAAAAAGTCGGTACGAATCAACGCCTGGCTGATCTTGGTGTAACGGAGGATAAACTTGCATTTATGGCACAAAATGCACTAAATGATGCTTGTTCTTTAACCAATCCTCGTCAGGCAAGCCTTTCGGAGATTATTGAGCTCTACAAAGCTCGTATGTAAGCATTCTCCTTTTTACACCGTTATCTGAATTATATCTGAAGGAAAGTTGTACAAGTTCATGGTCAGAAATTTAAATCACTTCTGACCAGAGAAATTGACCATAAACATGTCTTTTTGATACTAAGAAAATCGGGTTACCAGAGGTAACCCGATTTAAACGTTAGTGAGTTTTCATCCCAGCGGCTGTCATTAGCAATTTGAATATTGTGGCAACGACCCCCAACGCCATTACACTGACAGCCCAGATAATCACCAGCCACATCAATTTTTTCCAGAATGGACGAGGTGTTTCATCAACGGTTTTCATTTAAGTTTCTCCATTGACCTCACCATTAGTGATAACCGTCGCCAGTTTTTACCTTCCCCCGGAATACATAGTAACTCCAGCAGGTGTACATCAGGATTACAGGGATAATCAACAAGCCACCTATTAGCATAAAGCCCTGACTCTGAGGAGGTGACGCGGCCTGCCAGATGGTTACAGAAGGCGGTATGATATATGGCCAGATACTGATCCCAAGACCACTGAAACCAAGGAAGATTAATCCTAACGTCAGCATAAAGGGACCAAAGCTGGATCGACGGCTATAAACACTGCGAACGATACCCCAGCAACAAACAAGGACCAGCAATGGTACAGGCAGGAAAAAGATGACATTTGGCATACTGAACCAGCGACTGGCAATCTCAGGATGAGTCAATGGGGTCCAGACACTGATAATTGCAATAACTGCCAGTAAACCAATGGTTAACGGAGTTGCAAGCTCTGACATCCTGCGGTGAAGCGAGTCTTCTGTTTTCATAATCAGCCAGGTGCAACCCAGCAGGGCATAGGCCAGTACCAGTCCCAATCCGCAGAACAGAGGGAACGGGGCGAGCCAAACCAATGCAGAACCGCTAAATGCACGTCCGGACACACTCAATCCATTTAATAAGGTTCCGACTGCAACACCCTGACTGAAAGTGGCCAGTACAGAGCCGACTATAAATGCTTTGTCCCAGATAGGTCGATGTTCCGGGATTGCTTTAAAACGAAACTCGAAGGCCACACCACGAAAGATAAGCCCAAGTAACATTGCGGTAAGCGGAATACTAAGAGCATCAATGATAACAGCGTAAGCCAGAGGAAACGCGCCGTACAATGCCGCTCCCCCCAGTACCATCCAGGTTTCGTTGCCATCCCATACCGGCGCAACGGTATTCATCATTGTATCGCGATCGACATCGTGCTTATGAAACGGGAACAAAATACCGATTCCCAGATCAAATCCATCCATCACTATATACATCAACGTAGCGAAGACGATGATGACAAACCAGATAATTGACAGATCAATACCCATTATTTGTCTCTCCCACGTGTTGCCAAACCCTCATTTACCGCTGACAGAGGACGGGCAGGTGTTCCATCCGTTACCTCCTGATGCTCCTCAGCATGTACAGGCCCTTTTTTGATCAGACGTACGAGATATATATAACCGACGCCAAAGACTGAGGTGTAAACAAGAAGAAACGCCAGTAAGCTGATTGACATATGTAAATCGTCATGTGCAGAAACAGCATCTTTCGTTCGCTGTACGCCATAAACGACCCATGGTTGACGACCTATTTCAGTTGTGAACCAACCGGCCAGTAACGCAATCAGTCCCGAAGGCCCCATGAAGAGAGAAAAATAGAGGAACGGTTTAGATGTATAGAGACGTTTCCGCCAGCGCAGCCATACGCTGACCACCCCGAGAAGAATCATCAGCATCCCTAAGCCAGCCATTACGCGGAAAGACCAGAATATGATAGTGGAGTTAGGACGATCTTCTTTAGGGAAACTCTTCAGGGCAGGCACCTGCTTATCAAGGCTGTGTGTAAGGATAATACTGCCAAGATAAGGGACCTCTATTTTGTACTTCGTCTCTTCTGCATTCATATCTGGCAGGCCAAACAGAACCAGAGGGGTTGCTTCACCAGGTTTATTTTCCCAGTGTCCTTCAATCGCAGCGATTTTTGCCGGCTGGTGCTCAAGAGTATTCAGACCATGCGCATCACCGATAACGGCCTGGATCGGGGAAACGATTAATGCCATCCACAATGCCATAGAGAACATTTTGCGAATAGCGGGAGTATCATTGCCTTTTAGCAGATGCCATGCTGCTGATGCTCCGACAAAAAAAGCGCTTGCAAGGAAAGCCGCAGTGGACATATGTAACAGGCGGAACGGGAAGGAAGGGTTAAAGATAATTTTCAGCCAGTCTACAGGGATAACAACACCATTCTCGATGGCATAACCCTGTGGAGTCTGCATCCAGCTATTGGATGACAGGATCCAGAACGTGGAAAACAGTGTCCCCAGCGCCACCATACAGGTAGCAAAGAAGTGCAGACCGGGGCCAACACGATTCCAGCCAAACAGCATGACACCAAGGAAACCCGCTTCAAGGAAGAACGCAGTCAGAACTTCGTAGGTCAGCAATGGACCGGTGATACTCCCTGCAAACTGTGAGAAGCCACTCCAGTTGGTACCAAACTGATAAGCCATAACCAGACCGGAAACAACACCCATACCAAAGTTTACTGCAAAAATTTTTGACCAGAAGTGATAGAGCTCCTTGTAAGTGTCATTTCGTGTCTTTAACCATAACCCTTCGAGCACGGCCAGGAAACTGGCCAGACCAATGGTTATTGCTGGGAAAATAATGTGGAAGGAAACAGTAAATGCAAACTGTACCCTGGCCAAATGGAAGGCATCTAATCCGAACATAGTTCACCTTAACCCCGATAATACACTGATAATTAATTATTTCTTATCAAATCAGAGCCTTGATGAGAAATTTCGACTATTGAAAACAATCATTTTTTTGTATGAGATAAAAACTCACTTGCAAGTACATTGTTAAGCACATGATTAAATGTGTCCAATAAGTTGCAATAATGTAGTGATAGATGAGGTCGATTACAAAAATGCAGGATTTTCGTTATTGTGTCAGCAACCACGATCATTCCTGATACTGCACGATACAAATAGTGTTGAGAGTAATTCTTAATAGTGGGGGGGGTTATGTGTAACTTACTGAAAAATTTAGGTGATTAGATGTTTCTGAAATATGCATACCGTCCGGTTTTAACCACTGATACACGAAAAAATCAATATGCTCGTGCATTCTACCAGGTATATTCTGGTGTCCTGGCTAAGGATATTAAATCTCATTTTTTAAACAACAAATTATTTCATATACATATGGATTAGATTTTTGCTCTGGTATCAGAAGTAGATGTCACAAACAAAGGAATAAATAATCGACAAGGAGCTGACTACCGTCGACAGACCGCGGGAGGTGTTCAGGATCAGCTGCATTGATGAGTTCCAGGCCCTACAGGCAAATGACCCCATGCTGGTTATGCCGGAATATCCGGACCCTTGAGGCGTTTTTCTGACGAGACAATTATTTTAACAGTCAGAGACCAGAGGCACTCCTCAGCTATCAGTTCAGTCCGGAGCAGGTCCAGCGCTCTCACGGAACCGGACGTGACGAGGAGTGGAACGACAGTTCCACAGGCGCTGAAGGTGGGAGTGGCATTGAGGGTCATTATTCAACATCCGGGAATTCAGCCTGCTGCGTTGTCAGATGTACTGGCCATTCTCTCAGGCATCGCTATAAGTAACTGTCTGAATCCTGTATCCTCGAAGCTGCGCTGTAAGCAATTAATTCCCATCGTGGCAAATGCACAAAGGATGATACATGCAAACGCTAAAGAGCAGACTTGAAACGGTAGTACATTGTTTTGAAAATGATTTTCGCGGATTTAAAATCAGAAACAGTAAGACCGATGCCATGAAATGGCTAATGCGATTCAATTTGCCGTACTCTGTCCGAGAACATGAACCCGGTAAATATCTGCTTCTTAATCGTGAATATAAACCTCTGGGATTTATGGCGCAGGCCGGTGGCCACGGCGCGGAATACGCTGATTACGGTGATCATCTTCTTGCAGGTGCTCCGGGATTACTCGATAGCGATATTTATTTTTATAACGACGGTTCAACCCCGTGGGAAAGCGCTAAAAACTGGACTGCATACCAGAAGGCAGTCCTCCAGTTCCTTGAAAAACTTCCAGGCTGAGTGAATTGCCCGGATAATTTAATCAGGCCGCTTCAGCGGCCTTTTTTACGTCTGCTGTTCTGGTAACTCAGGTGATTCTGCGTTCTGAAGAGGTACCCAGTCTTCCGACTCAATGAGTTTCGGATCTCAGGAGAAGAGAAGAAGGATTTTTGCAGAAGCACAAAAAAATTCTGGATAGTTGTCATTAGGGGAATATTGCATAAAAAGCAAAATTCAAGGCTGACAAAGCCAGTAATAGCAACAAAGAGGAAAGAGAAACTTTTTTCAGGTTTTTTTACAGTCCGGCCTTAAAGGCCGCATCGGATTTTCTAAATACAGTTTTACATAAGGAAAATCGTATGACTGTATTTCTAATCCTCACCGCCATCGCATATGGCATCTTCAAAGCCGGCTGCTTCATCCTATTAGTGGTCAAGGGGTATCAGGGCTGGACATTGTTCTGGAAAAACTATGACCGTCTCCCTCATATCATCCGTTCCCGCTGCCGATATCAGAGACGATTCATTTTCAGACGCATCTGGAAGCGAATCTTCAGCCACTGATAATGTTATCGAGCGGCATCCCCAGCCCAGCCAGCCAGCACAGGCAGCACCAGGTGGTGTACACCATACTGGTCTCTCCTGATTTCCACTTACGGATGGTGCGTTCGTCCACATCCAGTCGGTTAGCCAGCTGGTTGTCAGTCAGGGGGATAAATCCCCGGACCAGCAGGATTTCGGTGACTGTAGGCTTCTGCCAGTCTTCTCCGCTGACCAGCGTATAGCCATTAAATTTGTTCAGCTCAATAAGTCCGGCGATCTGTCGTGCTATTTCGTCTTTCATTGAGTTGCGAGCCCGGATGCAGAGGGAACCAGGAGGGACCGGACATCCACGGTAGCGTCACTCGTGTCGTTGTTATCAGCACCCAGCGTCAGCTCATCGATATACTTCCTAATCTGTCCTGTCTGGTGAAGGTAATAACACAGCTTAAAAGCGAATTGTGCTCTGTCTTCGGATAACCCACACCTTGAGAAAGCTCTATTCCGAAGATCTTCAGGCGTTTCAGATGTGTATCTCTTTTGGTAGATGCTCATCACCTCTGCATGAAGCTCGGCAAACTTCATTTCGTTATTCAGCTTTAAATCATTCTTATAAATCAACCGGGCAGCATCCAGGTCATTTTTTTCAAGCAAAATCCAGCCATAAAGGGTCTCGCTTGCATGTAACCCGTCCAGAACGATCCGGCCAAGTTGATTTGCATAGATGTACTCGTTAAGCAACGTTCTGAGCCGCTCTTCCAGAAAACCGAGTTTAGTACGTAGCTGTTTCTGGACATTATCAATCTTGTTATGGATCGCCAGATTCAGCGTGAGCATATAGAACAACAGATTGATATGAGCCTCGGTGACGGCATTAAAGCTGCGTTCAGACGCTCGATCATGACTACCTCCAACGCACATTTCTGCCGTAAGACGGGTTCCCTGATGTTCCAGCACCGCATAAAGATCTATACCACGTCGTTTCACCTCACCAAGTACATCCACGGAAGGCGTTTCGAAACACGCATCATACTGGTCTATAAACTGCTGATAGGCTATGCCGGCATTTTCAAATCGCTCATCCCTGATGGCGTCCAGTATCTGTGATACCTGCTGACGGACTTCCCGCTGAAAGGCCTCCACATCTACATCGTTGTAGACAAGCGTATTCGACTGCATCGCTATCAGGCAGGCCGGGAGCGTTTCAGGCACCCGCTCGTTAGAAATGATTTTCCCGGTGATAGTGTCCCTGATTAGCTGACGCGGCTGTTCCTTAACAGCCTCTCCGGCCGCAACCTTTTTCTCAATGTCAGACCGCTTGCGCAGTTGCTGGCTCATTCCTCTTTCCCTCTGTGTGGGCTTGCTATATCACGTCATTAAAACTCAAAAGAATGTCAGCCGCAAAAGAACCGCCTAAGCATCTTTTCGGATCTGCGTGGCGGGAAAACGGTAAGAAATATGATAAATAAACAAAACGCATAAAATCATACTGTGTGTGATATTTATCGTTATTCATAATAATCATATCTGATATGATATTCTACAGTTAATACATGAATCATATGAAGTATGATTTTTGACTAAACCGGACATTATCAGACGGAGCGTGCAGGATGGATGAGAAAGAAGTGAATTTTTCACTCAGCTATGAGCAGCTGACCCGGATAGCGGAAGAACGTATCCGTGAATGCGAGCTGGACAGTCAGGGCGCTAAATACATCAGCGAATCGAGTATGGCCAGCACCCTTCTGCAATTCTGGTATGAACTGGCGATTACTGGTGCGCCAATGAAAAATTACGAACAAACCAAAGCGCTCATTGACGTCGATCATCAGCGTCTCAGAAAACTCATCTGGCCGGAGACGGATAAGCAATGACACAGGCGCGACGCCCGTCACCGCTGCAGCGGCGGGTGCTGATTGTGCTGGCCGCCCTGGATTCGAAACGTCCGGGGCCGGTGGCCACGCGGGATATTGAGCGGGTGCTGGAACAGGGCGGGGACGCCCCGGTGTACGGGCCGAACCTGCGCGCCTCCTGCCGGCGCATGGAAGCAGCGGGCTGGCTGCGCACCCTGCGCGCGCCTAACCAGCAGCTGGCCGTGGAGCTGACCGGGGCCGGACGCGATGTGGCGGAACCGCTTTATCAGGCAGCCCGTGATGACGAAATCTCCCGCCAGCGCCAGTTGAAGGTGCACAGTCTGCCCTTGCGCGAGTCGACAACCGGTGAGGCGGTGGAGGTTTTTCTCGGTGACAGCCTTCACCGTATCTGTCAGGCAGCCTACGTGATCCGGCTCGACGGCTCCACCTGTCTGCAAGTGACGAATGCAGGTGGAATACGTCAGATAATGGAAGGCGATCCCCTGCAGGTGGCTGACTTGTATCAGACCTGTTATGACGCGGGTCTTCCGGTACATATCCAGATTAACGAGAGCCAGGATTAGCCTGGCAGAAACCCTTCATGCATACCGTCTTGGAGCGGACTGGAACAACGCGCCAGGCTTGCGGCTGAATTCATGTATGGATTGCTGTCCAGACAGGGCGTGATCGACACGGCTTTCGCATCGCTGACCACAAAACCGCATCTGACGCAGGATCAGCAGGCCCTGATACAGGACATTCTTACGGATATCCGCATTTACGGCCAGCCTCACTTTGATGTCACGGCCTTTTACAACGGGATGCTCAGTTATCTGAACCGGGGCCGGTTCAGGGCGACCGGGGAGCTGACTACCCAGGACAGGCTGCGGGAGGTGTTCAGGATCAGCAGCATTGATGAGTTCCGGGCCCTGCTGGCAAATGAACCCATGCTGGTTCTGCCGGAATGCCCGGACAATAAACTGACCCTCGAGGCGTTTTTCTGGCGCGACGAATATTTTAACAGTCAGGGACCGGATGCACTTCTCAGTTATCTGTTCAGTCCGGAGCAGATCCAGCGCTATCTGAACGTCAGGGCGGAATTTGAAGACAAAGGTAAAACCGTGGAAAAACTGTCAGCCGGGCAACGGGGGACCTTCTATGTCTGCCTTAAACTGGCGGCAGATGCCTTCGGATCGCCGTTTGTATTTGATCAGCCGGAAGATGACCTGGACAATGAATTCATCATGCATAGTCTGGTCCCACTTTTCAGAAAAATAAAACAGTACCGGCAGGTCATCATCGTGACGCATAACGCCAACCTGGTGGTTAACTGTGATGCTGAACAGGTCATCATCGCGGCCAATAATGATGAAGTCATCAGTTACCGTAGCGGGGCGCTGGAATACGGAGATCACGGGGCGCCAAACAGTATGTGCAAGGCTATATGTGATGTGCTTGAAGGGGGACGCCAGGCGTTCGAAGCGCGTGAGCAAAAATACGGGATGGTGTGGCTTAACGCCATCTGATGAGTCTCAGGAACTGAAAGCAGACCCTCGTCAGGTCTGCTTTTTCTTCCGCTGTTCCGGAAACCGACTCTCCGGAGACGAATGAAATCGGGTGACATGGTGTGAATAAGGAGGCTGCAGAAATGATGAATATCATTACCCGGCCCCCCTGACAACGGGAACGCTAGGGTGATGCTGCCAACTTACTGATTTAGTGTATGATGGTGTTTTTGAGGTGCTCCAGTGGCTTCTGTTTCTATCAGCTGTCCCTCCTGTTCAGCTACTGACGGGGTGGTGCGTAACGGCAAAAGCACT
>NZ_JBIMRC010000031.1:0-27369 GCF_043945575.1 Enterobacter cloacae complex sp. 2024EL-00214
GTCGATGGAGGCGCATTATAGGGAGTTCTCGTGCCGCTGCAACTGCTAAATGACAGAAAAATGACTGACTGCTGCATTCCCCAGCAAAACCCCGCCTTATACCCTTTTACACACAGACTTATCCACAATGATACGAAAAAGTGAAAATGTGCGAGCGTTGCGCAAACGTTTTCGTTAAAATGCCCGCGCTGAACAAGGATGCCCTGTCAGGTGTGTTAGATGAGTTTTCCGATGGAAAATTCATCTAACGCTCTCTGTAATCGTGAAATCCAGGGGATTTACCATGCAACAACGTCGTCCAGTCCGCCGTGCTCTGCTCAGTGTTTCTGATAAAGCCGGTATCGTCGAATTCGCTCAGGCACTTTCTGCACGTGGTGTGGAGCTGCTTTCTACAGGTGGTACCGCTCGCCTGTTAGCAGATAAAGGTCTGCCGGTAACCGAAGTGTCCGATTACACCGGTTTCCCGGAAATGATGGATGGACGCGTCAAGACTCTGCACCCGAAAGTGCATGGCGGTATTCTTGGCCGTCGCGGTCAGGACGACGGTATTATGGAAAAACACAATATCGCGCCAATCGACATGGTCGTCGTTAACCTGTACCCGTTCGCTCAGACCGTTGCCCGCGAAGGCTGCTCTCTGGAAGATGCCGTTGAGAATATCGATATCGGCGGCCCAACGATGGTTCGCTCCGCAGCCAAGAACCATAAAGATGTGGCTATTGTGGTGAAGAGCAGCGACTACAACACCATTATTAACGAGATGGATGCTAACGAAGGGTCCCTGACTCTGGATACCCGTTTCGACCTCGCCATTAAAGCATTTGAGCACACCGCCGCTTACGACAGCATGATCGCTAACTACTTCGGTAGCCTGGTCCCGGCTTACCATGGCGAAAGCAACGAACCCTCTGGTCGCTTCCCACGTACCCTGAACCTGAACTTCATTAAGAAGCAGGATATGCGTTACGGCGAGAACAGCCACCAGCAGGCTGCCTTCTATATAGAAGAAGAGGTAAAAGAAGCCTCTGTTGCCACTGCTCAGCAAGTTCAGGGCAAGGCGCTCTCCTATAACAACATTGCTGATACCGACGCCGCACTCGAGTGCGTGAAAGAGTTCAGCGAGCCAGCCTGCGTTATCGTGAAGCACGCGAACCCTTGCGGCGTAGCGGTAAGCACCTCAATTCTGGATGCCTACGATCGCGCGTACAAAACCGACCCAACCTCTGCGTTCGGCGGCATTATCGCCTTCAACCGCGAGCTGGATGCCGAAACCGCGCAGGCCATTATTTCTCGCCAGTTTGTTGAAGTGATCATCGCGCCATCCGCATCAGAAGAAGCCCTGAAAATCACGGCCGCTAAACAGAACGTGCGCGTGCTGGTTTGTGGTCAGTGGGCGGAGCGTGTTTCAGGTCTGGATTTCAAACGCGTAAACGGCGGTCTGCTGGTTCAGGATCGCGATCTGGGTATGGTGTCTGGAGCCTACCTGCGCGTGGTGACCAAACGTCAGCCGACCGAACAAGAGCTGCGTGATGCGCTGTTCTGCTGGAAAGTGGCGAAGTTCGTCAAATCCAACGCCATTGTCTACGCGAAAGAGAATATGACCATCGGGATAGGCGCAGGCCAGATGAGCCGCGTCTACTCTGCAAAAATCGCGGGTATTAAAGCCGGTGACGAAGGCCTGGAAGTGAAAGGTTCCGCAATGGCCTCTGACGCCTTCTTCCCGTTCCGTGATGGTATCGACGCAGCTGCGGCTGTAGGCATCACCTGTGTGATCCAGCCTGGCGGTTCTATCCGCGATGACGAAGTGATTGCCGCCGCCGACGAACACGGCATTGCGATGATCTTCACCGACATGCGCCACTTCCGCCATTAATCCACGGAGCAGAAAATGAAAGTATTAGTGATTGGTAACGGCGGGCGCGAGCACGCCCTGGCGTGGAAGGCGGCACAGTCACCGCTGGTGAAAACTGTATTTGTGGCACCAGGTAACGCCGGCACTGCGCTGGAACCCGCTCTGCAGAACGTTGCCATCGGCGTGACCGATATCCCGGCGCTGCTGAGCTTTGCCCAGAACGAAAAAGTCGATCTGACCATCGTCGGCCCGGAAGCTCCGCTGGTAATTGGGGTTGTGGATGCGTTCCGCGCTGCAGGCCTGAAAATCTTCGGCCCGACGGAAGGTGCCGCGCAGCTGGAAGGCTCTAAAGCCTTTACCAAGGATTTCCTCGCGCGCCACAACATCCCGACAGCGGAATATCAGAACTTCACCGAAGTGGAGCCTGCCCTCGCTTACTTACGTGAAAAAGGTGCCCCGATTGTCATCAAGGCCGACGGCCTGGCTGCCGGTAAAGGCGTTATCGTCGCGATGACCCTCGAAGAAGCGGAAGCTGCGGTTCAGGATATGCTGGCAGGCAACGCCTTTGGTGATGCAGGCCACCGCATCGTGATTGAAGAGTTCCTCGACGGCGAAGAGGCGAGCTTTATCGTGATGGTCGATGGCGAACACGTTCTGCCGATGGCCACCAGCCAGGATCATAAGCGCGTTGGCAATGCAGACACCGGCCCGAATACCGGTGGTATGGGCGCATACTCTCCTGCTCCGGTGGTCACTGATGAAGTGCATCAGCGCACGATGGATCGCATCATCTGGCCTACTGTAAAAGGCATGGCGGCGGAAGGTAATACCTACACCGGTTTCCTTTATGCAGGTCTGATGATCGACAAGCAGGGCAACCCGAAGGTGATCGAATTCAACTGCCGCTTTGGCGATCCGGAAACACAACCCATTATGCTGCGCATGAAATCCGATCTGGTGGATCTCTGCCTGGCAGCCTGCGAAGGCAAGCTGGACGAGAGAACCTCCGAGTGGGACGAACGTGCTTCTCTGGGCGTGGTGATTGCTGCGGGTGGTTATCCGGGTAACTACAACACCGGCGATGAGATCCACGGTTTACCACTGGAAGAAGCTGAAGGTGCGAAGGTGTTCCATGCGGGCACTACGCTGTCTGACGACGATCGCGTACTGACTAACGGTGGCCGCGTACTGTGTGCTACCGCGCTGGGTCATACCGTTGCAGAAGCACAGAAGCGTGCCTATGCGCTGATGGCAGATATTCACTGGAACGGCAGCTTTAGCCGCCAGGACATTGGCTATCGCGCGATTGCGCGTGAGCAAGGCGAGTAAGGGAGCGGTCAGCGTCCCCCCCACGCTACCCCTCTCCCCGTGCGGGAGAGGGGTATTACGTCAAAAACTTTTTTCTTTCGGCTGCCAGGTGCAGAAGTCTTCATTCGCCACCAGCAACAGCTGCGAACCTTCCGGCGCTTCAAGCCACGCCAAACTCACTTCCATTGATGAATGACTCTGACGACGCTGGATGTGCGCGGTTGCCCAGGATTCGAACTCAGGCTTCATCGTCTGCCCTTCGCAGGTGGTTACTGTACCATCGGCATGCCAGCGCCCCTGCTGCAACACAACGCGTCCCTGACGCAGCGCATCGCTGGTCTGACGGATTTGTTCAGCACGGTAACGGTAGAGGGCGATTTGATCGCTGGAGAGTTGCTGTTTTTGACCGCTGACTTCACGCTGCATAAAACTCAGTTCACCGTGGTCATCAAAACGCACTTTTACGTGCTCAGGGGTCTTGCCGTAGACATTCAGCTCAATCAGTGACAGGTCATCCCCCTGCCAGCGGTACTCTGCGGTCGACGTATTGCCGTTATGCCACGGACTGAAAGCGGAAAGCAGATGAACTTCACCGCCGGAATCTTTGCGCCAGATCCTGACCGCCCCGTGGTTGTCAACGTAACCGCTGGCGGTAAACGGTGGGAGGGAGGAGTCGTGGCTACAGGCTGACAGCAACAGCATGCCTGCCAGCGCGAGCGTTCCACGCCAGAAAGACAAAAGGGGCGTTCCCGCCCCTTCGTTAAAACTGTTCACTGCCACGCGTCTTACTTAACAGCGTCTTTCAGTGCTTTACCAGAAACAAACGCCGGAACGTTAGCAGCGGCGATTTTGATTTCTTTACCGGTCTGCGGGTTGCGGCCAGTACGCTCAGCGCGGTGGTTCACTTTGAAGGTACCGAAACCAACCAGTTGTACAGCATCGCCTTCTTTCAGAGACTCAGTAATAGCAGCCAGGGTAGATTCCAGAGCAGCTTTAGCCTGCACTTTAGACAGATCAGCCTTGTCCGCAATTACATCAATCAGTTGAGTCTTGTTCATAAGTTATCCTTTCAATGTGTTTATCGCTTGCTAAGCATCGAGTGCGACGAAAATGCCAAAAAAGCACTCTCCTGCATACACGCACCGATAGCCACTTTTTTTCGCCCCCCAAATGTAGACCAGACGGGGGGCGAAAGGGAAGAGTCGAGGAGCGACAAAACAGGCGTTAAATCACGTTTTGTTGTCTCATTGGTTAAAAATTATACCAATATTACTTTCGCCGGCCTCACGTAAGTCCGCGCGCAGCCCTTTTATCAGCTCAATATCGCGTTCTTCACACTCTGCCAGCAGGCGGAAAATTTCCCACTGGATGTCCCATTCCTGTTCTACCGCCGGGTTAGCGCGCAGCTCTTCCTCCGTCATCTCGCGGCCTTCCTGAGTCATTTCCAGCATCGCTACGCTAGTAATAGATGCCTTACTGACTTCAATGGCATGTTCCAGGGTTTCACCACTCAGACGGGAGTGGATCAGCTCGCTTAACGCCACGCAGGCATCTATTGCCGGATAAACACCATACAGGTCGAAATCATCAGCCGCAGGGATAGCTTCTTCCAGCTTTTCAAGCTGAGAGTCGAAGTTCACCTTCGCATCTTTCACCGTTAGCGTTTCCCAGATCAGATCCAGAATACGACGATAGATATGGCCATCACCAAAGCCCGTCTGCTTGCAGAACGTGGCATAGTTGGGATACATGCGCTCGCACAGGCAAGCCATAAAGGTGACGTGTTGCCAGCTTTCCAGCTTCTCAAGGCGCAGATGAATCGGGTTTTGTAACATGATGATGTCTCGAATCGAAAATTAGCGGCAGTTTACCTGAATCATGACTGAATTTCCTGCCAACGAACAAATGCCGGACGCGAGGAGGCAACAGCATCAGCCCAGCGCGTCGGCTCCGGTAACCGGTAGCCTTTTGTACAGCGCTGTACCCATGCCAGAGCGCTATCCATACTCACCCGGTGACCGGTGGAAATAAATAGCGGATTACAGCGTGCTTTGCTGCGCCAGACCCACGCCAGCTGTTCGCCTTTATCCGTGAGCGCTGCCAGAGCACCTGGTTCGGCGGAAAGCGGCTCAAACGCGCCACACAGGCGTTTCTTCGCCACGCCAATCGTGGGCACACCCGCCAGCAGACCGAAATGGCTGGCAACACCTAAACGGCGCGGGTGGGAGATACCGTGCCCATCGACAAACAGCAGGTCGGGCTTTTGCGAGAGTTGTTCCCACGCGGCAAGCAGCGCAGGATATTCGCGAAAGGAGAGAAAGCCAGGAATGTAGGGCATGGTGGTGGCGATACGCGCCACCTGGTACTCCACCAGCTCAAGCGAGGGATACTTCAGCAGCACCATCGCCGCTCGCGTCACTTCTCCACCCTGCTCAAACCCCACATCGGCACCGCCAATATACTGCGGGGGATCCTTATCCAGACGATCCTCGCGGCAAACTGATGAAGCCAGTTCTACCTGTTGAGCGCGTAATGACGCGAGATCCATAACCACTCCTTACTGGTGGTATTGCGCAGAAAGCCGGTGTACCGCCTCCACAAACGCGCCAGCATGCTCTGGCGGCACATCCTGATGAATGCCGTGACCAAGGTTGAACACGTGACCTTCACCCTGACCAAAGCCCGCCAGAATAGTGGCCACCTCTTCTTCAATACGGGCGGGCGGTGCATAAAGCATGGACGGATCCATATTGCCCTGCAGCGCCACTTTGTCACCTACACGACGACGCGCATCGGCGATATCGGTGCTCCAGTCGAGTCCCAGTGCATCGCAGCCGGTTGCGGCCATTGCTTCCAGCCACTGGCCGCCACCTTTGGTGAACAGTGTGACAGGTACGCGTCGGCCTTCGTTTTCACGCAACAGGCCATCGACAATTTTATGCATGTAGTAGAGCGAGAACTGCTGATAATCACGCCCGGTCAGCACGCCGCCCCAGGTGTCAAAAATCATCACCGATTGCGCACCCGCTTTAATCTGCGCGTTGAGATAAAGGGTGACGCTTTTTGCCAGCTTATCGAGCAGCGCATGCAGAGCCGAAGGCTCGGCATACATCATCTTTTTAATCACGGTAAAGGCTTTACTGCTACCGCCTTCAACCATATAGGTTGCCAGCGTCCACGGGCTGCCGGAGAAGCCAATCAGCGGCACTTCACCCTTCAGCTCGCGGCGAATAGTGCGTACCGCGTTCATCACATAGCCCAGTTCCTGCTCGGGATCCGGAACGGGTAGCTTATCAACATCGGCTTTGCTCTTAATCGGGGAGGTGAAACGTGGGCCTTCACCCGTTTCGAAGTACAGGCCCAGACCCATTGCATCCGGAATGGTCAGAATGTCCGAAAAGAGAATGGCAGCATCCAGCGGGAAGCGGCGCAGCGGCTGAAGCGTCACCTCACAGGCCAGCTCGGCATTTTTGCACAGCGACATAAAATCGCCGGCCTGCGCACGCGTGGCTTTGTACTCTGGCAGATAGCGTCCCGCCTGGCGCATCATCCACACCGGGGTGACATCAACGGGCTGGCGCAGCAGCGCACGCAGATAACGATCGTTCTTCAGTTCGGTCATTTTTGCAGTTCCTTAAGCGTCATGGCCTCAGTGTATCATGTCACTCATCATCAGCCCGACACATTGCTACGGTATCTTCTATTAGCCGACGTGCCACGGTACCCGGTGGCGGTAGCAGCGGTAAATCATCGTAACGATACCAGTTCGCTTCCAGCAGTTCTTTTTGGTCGATAACAATCTCACCGCTGTCGTATTCCGCCATAAACGCCGTCATCAGCGACTGCGGGAACGGCCACGGTTGTGACGTCACGTAACGCAGATTTTTGACCTTAATACCACTCTCCTCCATCACTTCACGCGCCACTGCCTGTTCCAGCGTTTCACCCACTTCGACGAACCCGGCCAGTACGGTATGCACGCCGTTGCGATGTCGGGTATGTTGCGCCAGCAGGATGGCGTCATCACGACGAATTGCGACGATAATGCACGGTGCAATCTGCGGGTAGTAGCGTTCACGGCAGTGACTGCAGAGCATCGCCCACTCGGTTTTGCTCGGATGCATGGTATGGCCGCAGTAGCCACAGTATTTGTGTGAGCGATAAAACTCCGCCAGTTGCACACCCCGCCCCGCCAGCTGGAATAACCCGACCTCAAGATCGAGCACCTGACGAACGGATCCCATCTCCTGACGACGAGACCGCTGGATCAACCACACAGAATCGCCCTGCCACTCGCCGATCATTAGTGCGGAGTAGCCCACAAGATCGAACTTTTCCGCCGCGCCGTAGGGTATTTCCCCGGCAGGCAGCCATAATTTTTGTTCGTGGCAGACTAACCACCAACCGAGATCTGATTTTTCAATAATACGATCCATATCTATTGCACTACCTTTGCTTCACTGACATGTTGTTAGCATTGTGGTTACATTTTGGGTAAGCAGATTCAATTTTAAACCTTGTGGGGTCGAACATGTTAAACCAGCTAGAAAGTCTGACTGAGCGCGTTAGAGGAAATAACAAACTGGTGGATCGCTGGCTACATGTGCGCAAGCATCTACTCGTGGTTTATTACAATCTGGTCGGTATTAAGCCTGGCAAAGAATCCTGGATGCGGCTGAATGAAAAAGCGCTGGACGATTTTTGTCAGAGCCTGGTCGACTACCTGTCCGACGGCCATTTCAATATTTATGAACGTATTATCCGTGAAATGGAAGGTACCAGCCCATTTTTAGCGGCAAGCAAACTCTATCCGCTGCTGGAAGCCAATACCCAGCAGATTATGGATTACTATGATTCCACGCTCGGGAATGCTATCAATCACGATAACTATCTTGAGTTCCAGAAGGTGCTGTCCGATCTCGGAGAGGCGCTGGAAGAGCGCTTCACGCTGGAAGACAAACTTATCGCCCTTGTGCTTGATAACGATCTGAAGGCCAGCAACGAAGAGAACATCGCGCGACCTGCTTGAGTTCTTCGTCGTTAACGAGTAATTTACATTCATTCACCCCTCTTCGGAGGGGGATTTTTCTTGTCGGAGTGCCCAGAGCGAAAGCCGGGCTGAGACCGTTAATTCGGGATCCGCGGAACCTGATCAGGCTAATACCTGCGAAGGGAACAAGAGTCAAACTGCTGTTGTATCGCCTCAGGGCGATCTCCTCTTGCTTCATCCGTCGTCTGACAAGCCATGTCCTTCACTTTTGGAATGAGCTATGTCTACAACTAAACTGACCCGCCGCGAGCAGCGCGCACAAGCACAACACTTTATCGACACCCTGGAAGGCAGTGCTTTCCCGAACTCGAACCGTATTTACATCACCGGCTCGCAGGCGGATATCCGTGTCCCAATGCGCGAAATTCAGCTCAGTCCTACCCTCATCGGTGGGAGCAAAGAAAACCCGCAGTTTGAGGACAACGAAGCCGTACCGGTGTACGACACCTCCGGTCCGTACGGCGACCCTGATGTTGCTATTAACGTTCAGCAGGGTCTGGCGAAGCTACGCCAGCCGTGGATTGACGCCCGTCACGACAGTGAAGAACTGACCATCCGTAGCTCTCACTACACCCAAGAACGCCTGGCTGACGATGGTCTGGACGAGCTACGTTTTACCGGCCTGCTGACGCCAAAACGCGCCAAAGCGGGCAAATGCGTGACCCAGCTGCACTACGCGCGCCAGGGTATCGTCACCCCGGAGATGGAGTTCATCGCCATTCGTGAAAACATGGGTCGCGAGCGCATCCGCAGCGAAGTGCTGCGCCACCAGCATCCTGGCGAAGGCTTTGGTGCTCGCCTGCCAGAAAACATCACGCCAGAATTTGTGCGTGACGAAGTGGCCGCTGGCCGTGCGATTATTCCCGCCAACATTAACCACCCGGAATCGGAACCGATGATCATCGGTCGTAACTTCCTGGTGAAGGTCAACGCCAACATCGGTAACTCTGCGGTCACCTCCTCCATTGAAGAAGAGGTGGAAAAACTGGTCTGGTCAACACGCTGGGGCGCGGACACCGTTATGGATCTCTCCACCGGGCGTTATATCCACGAAACGCGTGAGTGGATCCTGCGTAACAGCCCGGTACCCATTGGTACGGTTCCAGTCTATCAGGCGCTGGAGAAGGTCAATGGCATCGCGGAAAACCTCACCTGGGAAGCCTTCCGCGATACCCTGCTGGAACAGGCGGAACAGGGTGTGGACTACTTCACCATTCACGCAGGCGTACTGCTGCGCTACGTGCCAATGACCGCCAAACGCCTGACGGGTATTGTTTCTCGCGGCGGCTCAATTATGGCGAAGTGGTGCCTGTCGCACCATCAGGAAAATTTCCTCTACGAACACTTCCGCGAAATCTGCGAAATCTGTGCCGCCTATGACGTTTCACTCTCTCTGGGCGATGGTCTGCGTCCGGGCTCCATTCGTGATGCGAACGATGAAGCACAGTTTGCCGAACTGCACACGCTGGGCGAGCTGACCAAAATCGCCTGGGAGTATGACGTACAGGTGATGATTGAAGGCCCGGGGCATGTGCCGATGCAGATGATCCGCCGCAACATGACCGAAGAGCTGGAGCACTGCCACGAAGCACCGTTCTACACCCTCGGGCCACTGACGACCGATATCGCGCCGGGCTACGACCACTTTACCTCCGGGATTGGTGCCGCAATGATCGGCTGGTTCGGCTGCGCCATGCTCTGCTACGTGACGCCAAAAGAGCACCTGGGTCTGCCCAACAAAGAGGACGTGAAACAGGGGCTGATCACCTACAAAATCGCTGCCCACGCAGCTGACCTGGCTAAAGGTCACCCGGGTGCGCAAATCCGCGACAATGCCATGTCGAAGGCGCGTTTTGAATTCCGCTGGGAAGACCAGTTCAACCTGGCGCTCGACCCGTTCACTGCCCGCGCCTATCACGACGAAACCCTGCCGCAGGAGTCCGGTAAAGTGGCGCACTTCTGCTCCATGTGCGGGCCAAAATTCTGCTCGATGAAGATCAGCCAGGAAGTCCGTGATTATGCTGCTACGCAGGCGATTGAAGTCGGCATGGCGGACATGTCGGAAAACTTCCGCGCCAAAGGCGGTGAAATCTACCTCAAAAAAGAGGAAGCATAATGTACCAGCCCGATTTCCCGCCCGTCCCCTTCCGCTTAGGACTTTACCCGGTGGTGGATAGCGTGGAGTGGATCGCACGCCTGCTGGAGGCAGGTGTTCGCACGATTCAGCTGCGTATCAAAGATAAGCGCGATGAAGAGGTGGAGACTGATGTAGCCGCAGCCATCGCGCTGGGGCGTCAATATGACGCCCGCCTGTTTATCAACGATTACTGGCGTCTGGCAATTAAGCACCAGGCTTATGGCGTGCATCTGGGTCAGGAAGATCTGGAGACGACTGACCTCAACGCGATCCGCGAAGCGGGTCTGCGTCTGGGCGTATCAACGCATGACGATATGGAGATCGACATCGCGCTGGCGGCTCGTCCTTCCTACATTGCGCTTGGGCACGTCTTCCCGACACAAACCAAGCAGATGCCTTCCGCGCCACAAGGATTGGCACAGCTGGCAGCACACGTAAAACGCCTTGCGGATCACCCGACTGTCGCTATCGGCGGGATTAGCCTTGAGCGCGCCCCTGCCGTGCTGGACACGGGCGTCGGCAGTATTGCCGTCGTCAGCGCCATCACTCAGGCAACAGACTGGCAGGCCGCCACCGCCCAGCTTTTACAGCTGGCAGGAGCAGGCGATGAATGACCACGACTTTATGCGCTACAGCCGCCAGATCCTGCTGGAGGATATCGCCATTGACGGGCAGCAAAAGCTGCTCGCCAGCCGGGTGCTGATTGTCGGCCTCGGTGGATTAGGCGCACCTGCCGCACTTTATCTGGCAGGTGCAGGCGTCGGCACACTGGTGCTGGCCGATGACGATGATGTGCATATCAGTAATCTGCAGCGGCAAATCCTTTTTACCACCGAGGACATCAACCAACCCAAAGCGCGTATCACCCTGCAGCGGCTGAACCAGTTGAACCCGGATATCACACTGATTGCGTTACAGGAGCGGCTTAGCGGTGAAAACCTGCGGCGTGAAGTCGCCCTTGCCGACGTGGTGCTGGACTGTACTGACAATATGGCAACGCGTCAGGCCATCAATGCGGCCTGCGTGGCGCAGAACACGCCGCTTATTACTGCCAGCGCGGTTGGATTCGGCGGGCAGATGATGGTGCTGACACCACCGTGGACACAGGGGTGCTATCGCTGTCTGTGGCCGGATGATGCCGAACCCGAGCGCAACTGCCGCACGGCCGGTATTCTTGGCCCCGTGGTGGGCATGATGGGCACCTTGCAGGCGCTGGAAACCATCAAGCTGCTCAGCGGCATGGAGACGGAACGCAATACGCTGCGGCTGTTTGACGCCCGCTCCAGCGGCTGGCGGCACCTGGCACTCCATCGCGCCAGCCACTGTCCGGTATGTGGGGGCCACGATGCGCATTCTGTTTAACGATGAGCCAATGAAGTGCGATGAGGGTCTGACCGTCTCCGTGCTGCTCGACAAGCTGTGTCAGCTTAAACCGGGAACGGCGCTGGCGCTCAATCAACAGATCCTGCCGCGCGAGCAGTGGGAACATCAGCAGGTGAGCGAAGGCGATCAAATCCTGCTGTTTCAGGTTATCGCAGGGGGATGAGATGTTACGTATTGCCGATAAAACCTTTGATTCACATCTGTTTACCGGAACCGGAAAATTCGCCTCTCCGCAGCTGATGGTTGATGCCATCCGTGAAAGCGGCAGCCAGCTGGTCACGCTGGCGCTGAAGCGTGTGGATCTGCGCCATCGCAGTGACGCCATTCTGGCACCGTTACTGGAGGCGGGCGTTACGCTCTTGCCAAACACCTCCGGCGCGAAAACGGCTGAGGAGGCAATATTTGCCGCCCAGCTGGCACGTGAAGCACTCGGCACACACTGGCTGAAGCTGGAAATTCACCCGGATGCCCGCTGGTTGTTGCCCGATCCTATCGAAACCCTGAAAGCGGCTGAAAAACTGGTTCAGCTTGGGTTTACCGTCCTGCCCTACTGCGGAGCCGATCCGGTGCTGTGCAAGCGTCTGGAAGACGTCGGCTGTGCTGCCGTCATGCCGCTGGGCGCACCTATCGGTTCCAACCAGGGGCTGGAAACCCGCGCAATGCTGGAGATCATCATTGAACAAGCCACCGTGCCCGTCGTCGTTGATGCAGGCATTGGTGTGCCAAGCCATGCAACACAGGCGCTGGAAATGGGTGCCGATGCCGTACTGGTGAATACGGCGATTGCCGTAGCCGACGATCCGGTCATAATGGCACGCGCATTCCGCATGGCGGTGGAAGCCGGTCTTCTGGCAAGACAGTCTGGCCCCGGCTCGCGCAGTTTTCAGGCGCAAGCCACCAGCCCGCTGACCGGTTTTCTGGAGGCGCTCTCATGACCACCTTTGCCGAGCGCTGGCGGCAGCTTGACTGGGACGACATTGCCCTGCGCATCAACAGCAAAACGCATGCTGATGTAGAGCGCGCGTTAAATGCCCGCCATCTGACCCGTGAGGACATGATGGCACTGCTTTCTCCGGCAGCCAGCGCATACCTTGAACCGATGGCACAGCGTGCCCAGCGGCTCACCCGGCAGCGTTTTGGCAATACGGTAAGCTTTTACGTGCCGCTCTATCTCTCTAACCTGTGCGCCAATGACTGTACCTACTGTGGTTTTTCCATGAGCAACCACATCAAGCGTAAAACGCTCGATGAGAGCGAAATTGCGCGCGAATGTGCGGCCATCCGCGAAATGGGTTTTGAGCATCTGTTGCTGGTCACCGGTGAACATCAGGGCAAAGTTGGGATGGACTATTTCCGTCAGCATCTTCCGGCCATTCGCCGGGAGTTCGCATCGTTACAAATGGAAGTGCAGCCTCTGTCACAGGATGAATACGCGGAGCTCAAAACCCTCGGGCTGGACGGTGTGATGGTTTATCAGGAAACCTACCATGAGGCGACATACGCCCGGCATCACCTGAAGGGGAAGAAACAGGATTTCTTCTTCCGGCTGGAGACGCCGGACAGGCTGGGACGCGCCGGGATCGACAAAATCGGTCTTGGCGCGCTGACCGGGCTGTCTGACAGCTGGCGGGTGGACTGTTATATGGTGGCAGAGCATCTGCTGTGGCTACAGCAACACTACTGGCAAAGCCGTTACTCCGTCTCTTTCCCCCGCTTACGCCCATGTACGGGAGGGATTGAACCGGCCTCGCTGATGGATGAACGCCAGTTGGTGCAAACCATCTGCGCGTTTCGCCTGCTCGCCCCGGAGGTCGAATTATCCCTCTCAACGCGCGAATCACCGGCGTTTCGTGACCGCGTGATCCCGCTGGCGATTAACAACGTCAGCGCGTTTTCCAAAACGCAGCCTGGGGGCTATGCCGACGATCATCCAGAGCTGGAACAGTTTACCCCACATGACGGACGACGCCCGGAAGCGGTAGCAGAAGCCCTGGCCGCGCAAGGGTTACAGCCTGTCTGGAAAGACTGGGACAGTTGGCTGGGAAGAGCCTCGCAATTGCGTTGAAACACCATGCAAGCGCGCTGAAAGATTACGAGTCAGCTCGTGATGTCAGAACCGGGGGATTGTCAGATATCACCCGGTTTTTTTATTCTTATTCCGTCAGCAACGGATGCTGGCCAGGGCGAAAAACCTCTTCCTCGTTTCGCCCTGCCTCTGACATCACGCAATGCTTACCGATACCGCGAAACAGCCGCGAAAAACGACATTATCCGAACGTCCAGCAGTTCATCCTCCACCTTTCAGCGTACCCATTTTACCGGCCATATGACTCTTCGCTGTAAAATTGTAACCGGTTTCAGAAAATCACCCATTTCTTTGTGATGCCTGACACACAATCGCGGTAAAGCGGTTGTTGAAGCGGTCTGCACGAGATAATTATCAATAAACACATGTAGATCGAGGCTGATTATGAAGAACATCGTTTTATGCTGTGCAGCGGGAATGTCAACCAGCATGCTGGTGCAACGTATGAAAGATGCCGCGCAGAAAAAAGGGGTTGAAGTCACCATTAAAGCCGTTCCGGTCGCGGAGTTTAAAGACAACATCGCGGCGGCCGACATCGTATTACTGGGACCACAGGTTAAATACGAGCAGGCAAAACTTCAGGCTCAAGCCGACCCGTTGGGTAAAAAGGTCGCAGTCATCGACATGATGGATTACGGCATGATGAAAGGTGATGTCGTACTGGAAAAAGCGCTCAAACTACTGGAGTGACCCGTGGAAGATTTAGAAACAACAATCATGGAACTGCTGGTCAACGCAGGTGCAGCGCGCAGTGCTGCCCTGACGGCATTGCAGATGGCACGCAAAGGTGACTTTGAGGAAGCCGAAAAGGCGATGGAAGAGTCGCGCGAATATGTGAAGCATGCGCACACGATCCAGACGCAGCTCATTGGGCTTGATGAAGGTACCGGGAAGCTGCCGGTTAACCTGATCACCGTCCACTCTCAGGATCACCTGATGAACGCGATGGTCATCCAGGATCTGGCAGGCGATATGATTGAGCTTTATCGTCGGCTGCCGCTGATTAACTGATAAAAGCCCGGTAGTGCTACGCTGACCGACAAAACGCCATAAAAAAACCCGCCGAAGCGGGTTTTTTATTAGCTGAATCAACGATTACTCGTTGTCGGAACCGCCCAGACCTGCGTTCAGCAGTTCTGCCAGGCTCGCGGATGCATCTTCTGCAGTCACCTGCGGTGCTGCTGGCAGTTCGCCCGCTGCACGACGACGCATACGATCCTGATGGTACGCATAACCGGTACCAGCCGGGATCAGACGACCCACGATAACGTTCTCTTTCAGACCACGCAGTTCATCACGTTTACCCGCAACAGCCGCTTCGGTCAGGACACGAGTCGTTTCCTGGAACGATGCTGCAGAGATGAAGGACTCGGTTGCCAGAGACGCTTTGGTGATACCCAGCAGATCGCGTGCGAAGGTCGCACCGATTTTGCCGTTCGCTTCCAGATCGCGGTTAGCGATCTTAACGCGTGAGTATTCAACCTGTTCGCCTTCCAGGAACTCAGAGCTGCCTGCGTTTTCGATGGTTGCTTTACGCAGCATCTGACGAACGATAACTTCGATGTGTTTATCGTTAATCTTAACGCCTTGCAGACGGTAAACGTCCTGTACTTCGTTGGTGATGTAACGCGTTACCGCGTGTACGCCACGAAGACGCAGAATGTCGTGCGGCGCTTCTGGACCGTCGGAAACCACGTCACCACGTTCTACACGTTCACCTTCGAACACGTTGAGCTGACGCCACTTAGGAATCATCTCTTCGTACGGCTCGCTACCATCAACCGGGGTGATCACCAGACGGCGTTTACCTTTGGTCTCTTTACCGAAGGAAATGATACCGCTGATTTCAGCCAGGATTGCCGGCTCTTTCGGACGACGTGCTTCGAACAGATCCGCAACGCGTGGCAGACCACCGGTGATGTCCTTGGTACCGCTGGATTCCTGAGGAATACGCGCCAGAGCATCACCCGCACCAATCTGAATGCCATCTTCCAGCTGAACGATCGCTTTACCCGGCAGGAAGTACTGCGCAGGCATATCGGTACCAGGGATCAGAACGTCGTTACCCTGAGCATCAACGATTTTCAGTGCAGGACGCAGATCTTTACCACCGGTAGTACGTTCAGCAGAATCCAGGACCACCAGAGAAGACAGACCGGTCAGCTCGTCGGTCTGACGAGTAATGGTCTGGCCGTCGATCATGTCAGTGAAGCGGATGAAACCACTTACTTCGGTGATAACCGGCATGGTGTGTGGATCCCAGTTTGCAACGGTTTCACCGCCAGCAACCTGCTCGCCATCACCTTTCGCCATAACAGCACCGTAAGGCACTTTATAGCTCTCTTTGGTACGACCGAATTCGTCGATCAGTTTCAGCTCGGTGTTACGAGAGGTCACAACCAGCTTGCCAGCGGAGTTAACAACAGACTTCGCGTTGCTGAGCTTGATGCTACCTTTGTTTTTCACCTGGATGCTGGATTCAGCAGCCGCACGAGATGCCGCACCACCGATGTGGAACGTACGCATCGTCAGCTGTGTACCCGGTTCACCGATGGACTGTGCCGCGATAACACCGATTGCTTCACCTTTGTTGATGATGTGGCCACGCGCCAGGTCACGACCATAGCAGTGCGCACATACACCAAAGTCGGTGTCACAAGATACAACAGAACGGACTTTCACTGAGTCAACAGAGTTCGCTTCCAGCAGGTCACACCACTGTTCGTGCAGCAGCGTGTTACGTGGAACCAGAATGTCTGCAGTACCCGGCTTCAGAATGTCTTCCGCAGCGACACGACCCAGTACGCGATCGCGCAGTGGCTCTTTAACATCACCACCCTCGATAACCGGGGTCATGGTGATACCTTCGAGGGTGCCACAATCGTCTTCGGTCACAACCAGATCCTGCGCAACGTCAACCAGACGACGCGTCAGATAACCGGAGTTCGCCGTTTTCAGTGCGGTATCCGCCAGACCTTTACGCGCACCGTGCGTGGAGATGAAGTACTGGAGTACGTTCAGACCTTCACGGAAGTTCGCGGTGATTGGCGTTTCGATGATGGAGCCATCTGGCTTCGCCATCAGACCACGCATACCTGCCAGCTGACGAATCTGTGCTGCAGAACCACGCGCACCGGAGTCGGCCATCATGTAGATGCTGTTGAAGGAAACCTGCTGCTCTTCTACGCCGTCACGGTTAATCACGGTTTCGGTTTGCAGGTTATCCATCATCGCTTTGGATACACGATCGTTCGCCGCAGCCCAGATATCGATAACTTTGTTATAGCGTTCGCCTGCGGTTACCAGACCAGACTGGAACTGCTCCTGGATCTCAGCAACTTCAGCTTCCGCTTCAGAGATGATCTCGTGTTTCTTCTCTGGGATAACCATGTCGTCGATACCTACGGACGCACCTGAGCGCGCAGCGTAAGCAAAGCCGGTGTACATGGTCTGGTCAGCGAAGATAACGGTCGGCTTCAGGCCCAGAATGCGGTAACAGGTGTTCAGCATTTTGGAGATTGCTTTCTTGCCCAGCGCCTGGTTGACGATGGAGAAAGGCAGACCTTTCGGTACGATCATCCACAGAATGGCACGGCCAACGGTCGTGTCTTTCAGGCTGGTCTTCGCAACGAATTCGCCGTTTTCATCTTTTTCGTATTCGGTGATACGCACTTTAACGCGCGCATGCAGAGAGGCCAGGCCAGCGCGATAAATACGCTCAGCTTCTTTAGGGCCAGTCAGCACCATGCCTTCGCCTTTGGCGTTAACACAGTCACGGGTCATGTAGTACAGACCCAATACAACGTCCTGAGAAGGAACGATGATTGGTTCACCGTTCGCTGGGGACAGGATGTTGTTGGTAGACATCATCAGCGCACGCGCTTCCAGCTGGGCTTCCAGCGTCAGCGGTACGTGAACAGCCATCTGGTCACCATCGAAGTCGGCGTTATATGCCGCACAAACCAGCGGGTGCAGCTGGATAGCTTTACCTTCGATCAGTACCGGTTCAAATGCCTGGATACCCAGACGGTGCAGTGTTGGTGCACGGTTCAGCAGTACCGGGTGTTCGCGGATAACTTCGTCCAGGATATCCCAAACGACAGCTTCTTCACGCTCAACCATTTTCTTAGCGGCTTTGATGGTGGTGGCGAGGCCACGCAGCTCCAGTTTGCCGTAGATGAATGGTTTGAACAGCTCCAGTGCCATTTTCTTCGGCAGACCGCACTGATGCAGACGCAGGTATGGACCTACGGTGATTACAGAACGACCGGAGTAGTCAACACGCTTACCGAGCAGGTTCTGACGGAAACGACCCTGTTTACCTTTGATCATGTCGGCCAAAGATTTCAGAGGACGTTTGTTAGAACCAGTGATCGCACGACCGCGACGACCGTTATCCAGCAGGGCGTCAACCGCTTCCTGCAGCATACGTTTTTCGTTGCGTACGATGATGTCCGGCGCAGCCAGATCCAGCAGACGTTTCAGACGGTTGTTACGGTTAATGACGCGACGATACAGATCGTTCAGGTCAGACGTTGCAAAACGACCACCATCCAGCGGAACCAGCGGACGCAGATCTGGCGGCAGAACCGGCAGAACGGTCAGGATCATCCACTCTGGTTTGTTACCAGACTGAACGAACGCTTCCAGCAGTTTGATACGCTTGGTCAGCTTTTTACGCTTGGTTTCGGAGTTGGTTTCGTTCAGCTCTTCACGCAGCTGCTCGCACTCTTGCTCCAGATCCATGCTCTTCAGCAGGGCCTGAATAGCTTCCGCACCCATCTTCGCGTCGAATTCGTCACCGAACTCTTCCAGCGCGTCCAGATACTGCTCTTCAGTCAGGATCTGGTGACGTTCCAGGTTCGTCATCCCGCCTTCGATAACCACATAAGATTCGAAGTACAGAACACGTTCGATATCACGCAGTGGCATATCCAGCAGCAGACCGATACGGGACGGCAGGGATTTCAGGAACCAGATGTGGGCAGTTGGAGACGCCAGCTCGATGTGGCCCATGCGCTCACGGCGCACTTTGGTCTGGGTCACTTCAACGCCGCACTTCTCACAGATCACACCACGGTGTTTCAGGCGCTTGTACTTACCGCACAGGCACTCGTAATCTTTTACTGGCCCGAAGATACGTGCACAGAAAAGGCCGTCACGCTCAGGTTTGAACGTACGGTAGTTAATGGTTTCCGGCTTTTTAACTTCACCGAAAGACCATGAACGGATCATGTCTGGCGAAGCCAGAGCAATTTTGATCGCATCAAACTCTTCGGTTTTAGTCTGCGCTTTCAGAAACTTTAATAAATCTTTCACGGATTTGCTCCCGTCGGAGTTAGCACAATCCGGTGTCGGGGGTTAACCCGACACCAGTGACCTGTTTGAGCGAGAATTACTCGTCTTCCAGTTCGATGTTGATACCCAGCGAACGAATCTCTTTCAACAGTACGTTGAAGGATTCTGGCATGCCCGGTTCCATCTGATGGTTGCCGTCCACGATGTTCTTATACATCTTGGTACGACCGTTCACGTCATCAGACTTAACGGTGAGCATTTCCTG
Organism: Enterobacter cloacae complex sp. 2024EL-00214; assembly: GCF_043945575.1. NCBI lineage: Bacteria > Pseudomonadati > Pseudomonadota > Gammaproteobacteria > Enterobacterales > Enterobacteriaceae > Enterobacter > Enterobacter cloacae complex sp. 2024EL-00214. The sequence goes on from NZ_JBIMRC010000031.1 coordinate 19,380, forward strand.
CAGGGTGTATGCTGCGCCGTATGCTTCCAGCGCCCACACTTCCATCTCCCCGAAGCGCTGACCACCGAACTGCGCCTTACCACCCAGCGGCTGCTGAGTAACCAGGCTGTAAGAACCGGTAGAACGAGCGTGCATCTTGTCGTCGACCAGGTGGTTCAGTTTCAGCATGTACATGTAACCTACGGTTACCTGACGCTCAAACTGCTCGCCGGTACGGCCGTCAAACAGCGTAATCTGACCAGAAGATGGCAGACCACCCAGTTGCAGCAGCTCTTTAATTTCAGCTTCTTTTGCACCGTCGAATACCGGCGTTGCAATTGGCATACCTTTACGCAGGTTTTCTGCCAGACGCAGCACTTCTTCATCGCTGAAGGTGTTCAGGTCGACTTTCTGACGAACGTCGGTACCCAGATCGTAGGCACGCTGGATGAATTCGCGCAGTTTCGCGACTTCCTGCTGCTGTTTCAGCATGGCGTTAATCTTGTCGCCGATACCTTTCGCAGCCATACCCAGGTGAGTTTCCAGGATCTGACCGATGTTCATACGAGACGGTACACCCAGCGGGTTCAGTACGATATCTACCGGCGTACCGTTAGCATCGTGCGGCATATCTTCGATCGGGTTGATCTTAGAGATAACACCCTTGTTACCGTGACGACCTGCCATCTTATCACCAGGCTGGATCTGACGTTTAACAGCCAGATACACCTTAACAATCTTCAGCACGCCTGGTGCCAGATCGTCGCCCTGAGTGATTTTACGGCGTTTCGCTTCGAGTTTTTTCTCGAACTCGTGTTTCAGTTCGTCATACTGCTCAGCCAGTTGTTCCAGCTGATTTTGTTTCTCTTCGTCGGTCAGACCCAGTTCCAGCCAGCGATCGCGTGGCAGTTTGTCGAGCTTCTCAGCTTCAACACCACCGGCAACCAGCACCGCATAGATACGGCTGAACAGACCCGCTTCGAGGATCTGCAGTTCTTCAGACAGGTCTTTCTTAGCCTGTTTGAGCTGCATCTCTTCGATTTCCAGCGCACGTTTATCTTTCTCAACGCCGTCACGGGTGAAGACCTGAACGTCGATAACCGTACCGGAAACACCGTTTGGCACACGCAGAGAAGAGTCTTTAACGTCAGACGCTTTCTCACCGAAGATTGCACGCAGCAGCTTCTCTTCTGGCGTCAGCTGGGTTTCACCTTTCGGCGTGACCTTACCAACCAGAATGTCGCCACCGGTCACTTCTGCACCGATGTAAACGATACCGGATTCATCCAGTTTGGAGAGCGCAGCTTCACCCACGTTAGGGATATCAGCAGTGATCTCTTCTGGCCCCAGCTTGGTGTCACGGGACACACATGCCAGTTCCTGAATGTGGATGGTGGTGAAACGATCTTCCTGAACCACACGCTCGGAGACGAGGATGGAGTCTTCGAAGTTGTAACCGTTCCACGGCATGAACGCTACGCGCATGTTCTGACCGAGCGCCAGTTCACCGAGGTCGGTGGACGGACCGTCTGCCAGCACGTCGCCGCGCTCAACTGGCTCACCCAGAGATACACAAGGCATCTGGTTGATACAGGTGTTCTGGTTAGAACGGGTGTATTTGGTCAGGTTGTAGATGTCGATACCCGCTTCGCCCGGATACATCTCATCTTCGTTAACTTTGATAACGATACGGGATGCATCAACGTACTGGACGGTACCGCCACGTTTAGCAACTGCAGTAACACCGGAGTCAACGGCAACAGCACGTTCCATACCGGTACCAACCAGCGGCTTATCAGCGCGCAGAGTTGGAACGGCCTGACGTTGCATGTTCGCACCCATCAATGCACGGTTGGCGTCATCGTGTTCCAGGAACGGGATCAGGGACGCACCGACGGAAACCACCTGCTGGGTGGATACGTCCATGTAGTCAACCTGGTCACGGCTGAACAAGCTGGATTCGCCTTTGCTACGGCAGGTAACCAGATCTTCTACAAAGTGGCCTTCGTCATCCAGGTTGGAGTTCGCCTGAGCGATAACGTAGTTGCCTTCTTCGATAGCAGACAGGTAATGAATTTCGTCGGTAACAACACCGTCGGTCACTTTACGGTACGGCGTCTCAAGGAAACCGTATTCGTTAGTCTGTGCGTACACGGACAGGGAGTTGATCAGACCGATGTTTGGACCTTCAGGCGTTTCGATTGGACATACGCGACCGTAGTGAGTCGGGTGTACGTCTCGAACTTCGAAGCCTGCACGTTCACGGGTCAGACCGCCTGGGCCGAGTGCAGAGATACGACGTTTGTGCGTAATCTCAGACAGCGGGTTGTTCTGGTCCATGAACTGAGACAGCTGGCTGGAACCGAAGAACTCTTTCACTGCTGCAGAAATCGGCTTGGCGTTGATCATATCCTGAGGCATCAGGGTATCCAGATCGCCCAGAGACAGACGCTCTTTCACCGCACGCTCTACACGTACCAGGCCAACGCGGAACTGGTTTTCCGCCATTTCGCCTACGGAACGGATACGACGGTTGCCGAGGTGGTCGATATCGTCCACTTCGCCTTTACCGTTACGGATATCGATGAGCTTCTTCATCACTTCGATGATGTCGTCTTTGCTCAGGATACCGGAACCTTCGATTTCGTCGCGCAGCAGAGAACGGTTGAACTTCATACGACCAACCGCGGACAGATCGTAGCGGTCTTCGGAGAAGAACAGGTTCTCGAACAGGCTTTCAGCCGCTTCGCGAGTTGGTGGCTCACCAGGACGCATCATGCGGTAGATTTCTACCAGCGCGCTCAGACGATCGGTGGTTGGGTCGACGCGTACAGTCTCAGAGATGTACGGACCGTGGTCCAGATCGTTGGTGAACAGCGTTTCGATACGTTTGTGGCCAGACTGGCTCAGCTTAGCCAGCAGATCCAGGCTCAGTTCCATGTTCGCCGGGCAGATCAGCTCACCGGTTGACTCGTCAACGTAATCTTTCGCGGACACTTTTCCTGCAATGTATTCAACCGGAACTTCGATGTGTTTGATATCATCTTTTTCCAGCTGACGGATATGGCGCGCAGTGATACGGCGACCTTTTTCCACATACACTTTGCCGTCGGCTTCAATGTCGAACGACGCGGTCTCACCACGCAGACGTTCCGGCACCAGCTCCATCTGCAGCTTGTTGTCGCGGATTTCAAAGACCACTTTCTCAAAGAACAGGTCCAGGATCTGCTCAGTGGTGTATTGCAGCGCACGCAGAATGATGGTTGCAGGCAGCTTACGACGACGGTCGATACGGACAAACAGGTTGTCTTTTGGATCGAACTCGAAGTCCAGCCATGAACCACGGTAAGGAATGATGCGCGCGTTATACAGTACTTTACCGGAAGAGTGTGTTTTACCTTTATCGCTGTCGAAGAAGACGCCCGGGCTACGATGCAGCTGGGAAACGATAACACGCTCAGTACCGTTGATTACGAAAGTACCGTTGTCTGTCATGAGTGGAATTTCACCCATGTAGACTTCTTGTTCTTTAATGTCTTTAACGGTGCCTTCCGGCGCTTCGCGCTCGTAGATCACCAGACGCAGTTTTACGCGCAGCGGTGCGGAATAGGTCACGCCACGGATCTGACATTCCTGAACGTCAAACACCGGTTCGCCAAGGCGGTAGCTGACGTACTGCAGCTCGGAGTTACCGCTGTAGCTCTGAATCGGGAACACGGAACGGAAGGCTGCTTCCAGGCCGTACTGCCCTTCAGGATCTTGCTCGATAAACTTCTGGAACGAGTCAAGCTGGATAGAAAGGAGATATGGAATGTCCAGAACTTGTGGACGTTTACCAAAATCCTTACGAATACGTTTTTTCTCGGTATAGGAGTAAACCATAGGGTTCCTCAGCTCGCTGACAAGTCGACCCATCTGTCCGACGAAGGGACAGTTTGTGCAACACCATTTTGTGGACCGGAAAATTGAATACTTTCCGCAATACCTGTTGCTATCACGCTTAAATCATTTCGTCGCGATTTACACAGAGCGAGCACCCTGTCGCAATATATTAAGTCGTCGATAGAAACAAGCATTGTCAGGACAACCAGCAGTCAAACAGTGTGAAATGCTACTGATGCCTTACAGCGCAAAAAGGCTGGTGACTAAAAAGTCACCAGCCATCAGCCTAATTACTTAGGCTGCAACCAGAAAAGTTGGCTTATTTAACTTCAACTTCAGCGCCAGCTTCTTCCAGAGATTTTTTCAGTGCTTCTGCGTCGTCTTTGCTCACGCCTTCTTTCAGCGCAGCTGGAGCAGATTCTACCAGGTCTTTAGCTTCTTTCAGACCCAGGCCAGTTGCGCCACGTACTGCTTTGATAACAGCAACTTTGTTAGCGCCAGCAGCTTTCAGAATTACGTCGAATTCAGTTTTTTCTTCAGCAGCGTCAGCAGCTGGGCCAGCAGCAACAGCTACAGCGGCAGCAGCAGAAACACCGAATTTTTCTTCCATTGCAGAGATCAGTTCTACAACGTCCATTACGGACATAGCTGCAACTGCTTCAATGATTTGATCTTTAGTGATAGACATTTAAATTGTTCCTGAAAATCAGAATAAGTTTATACGTAAGCAAATGCTTTATAACGATAACTGCTATTAAGCAGCTTCTTTCGCATCGCGAACAGCAGCCAGAGTGCGAACCAGTTTGCCAGCCGAAGCTTCTTTCATGGTTGCCATCAGGCGTGCAATTGCTTCTTCGTAGGTTGGCAGGGTTGCCAGGCGATCGATTTGCGATGCCGGGATCAACTCACCTTCAAAGGCTGCAGCTTTGACCTCAAATTTTGCATTCGCTTTCGCGAACTCTTTGAACAGACGAGCAGCAGCGCCCGGGTGTTCCATAGAGTATGCAATCAGGGTCGGACCAACAAACGTGTCTTTCAGGCACTCGAATGGAGTACCTTCAACTACGCGGCGCAGCAGGGTGTTACGAACAACACGCATGTATACGCCAGCTTCACGACCTGCTTTACGCAGTTCAGTCATTTTGTCTACAGTAACGCCACGGGAATCCGCAACTACTGCAGACAGCGCGCCTTTGGCTACTTCGCTGACTTCAGCAACAATCGCTTGTTTGTCTTGAAGATTTAAAGCCATTAGCTTTGCTCCTGGATGTTTGCCGGAACTCATGTTCCGGAACTCACTTCACTCCTCCAAACGGAGAGAGCGTCTTAATACGGTGAGCAGAAACAAGCCAGAGTATTCAAAAAATAATCTTAGCGTTCTGTCACCGTCTACGCAGGGGATTAAGTCTCTTGCGAAACACCTGCGGTCTTCGACGGAGGCCTGGATAGGCCAGGCTCCAACGAACAAATCTTTTAGCCGCTAACTTTCGTTAGCAAACGTGGGGGTAAGATTGTAGACAAAATCACCGCCCACGTAAAGGCATTAGTTTGCAGCAGCGCTCAGGCCAGCCTGGTCAACTGCAACACCTGCACCCATAGTGGTGGAGATGCTAACTTTCTTGATGTACACGCCTTTAGCCTGAGTTGGTTTCGCTTTTTTCAGCGCAACCAGCAGAGATTCCAGGTTTTCTTTCAGTTTGTCAGCGTCAAAGTCCACTTTACCGATGGTGGTGTGGATGATGCCGTTTTTGTCGTTACGATAACGAACCTGACCTGCTTTAGCGTTCTTAACCGCTTCAGCAACGTTAGGAGTAACGGTACCCACTTTCGGGTTTGGCATCAGGCCGCGTGGACCCAGAACCTGGCCCAGCTGACCAACAACGCGCATTGCATCTGGAGATGCAATAACAACGTCAAAGTTCATTTCGCCTTTCTTGATCTGGTCTGCCAGATCTTCCATACCTACCAGTTCAGCACCAGCAGCTTTAGCAGCTTCTGCGTTTGCACCCTGAGTAAATACAGCTACGCGAACGGAACGGCCAGTACCGTGTGGCAGTACAGTTGCACCACGAACGTTCTGATCAGATTTACGAGCATCGATGCCCAGGTTAACAGCAACGTCAACGCTTTCAACGAACTTAGCAGTAGCCAGTTCTTTCAGCAGAGCGATAGCTTCGTTGATGTCGTACTGTTTGGTCGCATCAACTTTGTCACGGATCACGGACATGCGCTTGGTCAGTTTAGCCATTTCTTAGTCCTCCACTACCAGGCCCATGGAACGTGCAGTACCTTCGATTGAGCGAGTCATCGCTTCAATGTCGGCACCAGTCATGTCGGCAGCTTTGGTCTGCGCGATTTCCTGCAGCTGAGCGCGGGAAATTTTACCCACTTTGTCTTTGTTCGGTTTACCGGAACCAGACTTGATACCAGCCGCTTTCTTCAGCAGAACTGCTGCTGGAGGGGTTTTGGTAACGAAAGTGAAAGAACGGTCAGCGTAAACAGTGATTACGACTGGGATTGGCAGACCTTTTTCCAGGGATTCGGTTTTGGCGTTGAACGCTTTACAGAATTCCATGATGTTCACACCCTGCTGACCCAGAGCTGGACCAACTGGTGGACTTGGGTTCGCCATACCAGCTGCAACCTGCAGCTTGACGTAGGCTTGTACTTTCTTAGCCATTCTAAAATCCTCTGATTGGGTGATAACGCCTCAGGGAGGCTCCCCGTGATAAAAAATCGTTTTACGGGCTTAGCCCATAAAAACAAAAGGCGCGAAATTGTATTCCAATCTCGCGCCCTGTGCAACGATTAAATCGCCGCTTTTTTGATCGCTACTTAGGCTTTTTCTACCTGGGCAAAGTCCAGTTCTACCGGGGTCGCACGACCGAAGATAGAAACAGAAACTTTCAGGCGGGACTTCTCGTAGTCCACTTCTTCAACCACGCCATTAAAGTCAGCAAACGGACCGTCATTAACACGAACCATTTCACCCGGTTCAAACAGCGTTTTCGGACGCGGCTTATCACCCACCTGCTGCAGGCGGTTCATAATCGCATCAACTTCTTTGTCGCTGATTGGAGCCGGACGGTCAGACGTGCCGCCGATAAAGCCCATTACGCGCGGTACGCTGCGCACCAGGTGCCAGCTCGCATCGTTCATAACCATCTGAACCAGCACGTAACCCGGGAAGAATTTACGCTCGCTTTTGCGACGCTGGCCGCCACGGATCTCGACCACTTCTTCGGTCGGAACCATCACTTCGCCAAATAACTCTTCCATATTGTGTAATTTGATATGCTCACGCAGCGATGTTGCTACGCGGCCTTCAAAACCGGAAAACGCCTGAACGACGTACCAACGCTTTTTAGGGGCTTCAGACATCTTAGAACCTCAGGCCAGTGATAAAGGATACCAGGCGAACCAGAATACCATCCAGTCCCCACAGGATCAGTGACATTACCGCAGTTACTGCAGCCACAATCAGAGTGGTATGCAATGTTTCCTGGCGGGTTGGCCAAATGACCTTGCGGACTTCGGTACGTGCTTCGCGCGCGAAAGCAACGGTTGCTTTACCTTTAGTAGTTAACAGCGCGACACCGCCCGCTGCAGCAATCAGAACCACCACTGCCAGCGCACGCAGCGGCAGCATCATGTCACGATAAAGATAGTTGCCAACGATTGCCACAATCAGCAGCACGGCAACAGCGACCCACTTCATCGCTTCCAGGCCGCGCCCGCTCCCTTGAGCTTCGGTATTCGCACTCATAAACCAACCTGTCAGAAGAATTCTACAAATAATTTCACCCCGCGATTGCGAGGCGAGCCAAATCGAAACGCTTAATCCCTTTAGAGATTATACGCTCTCTGCAGAGCCTGTCTCAGCAATGATTATGACAAAAATAATCACTGATGAGCCAGGTTCTGATGTGAAAGCGTGCAAAAAGGGCATCAAATGATGCCCTTTTCATGCGCATTGCGTCAAATGTTATCAGCGATTAGCCGAGAACTTTAGCAACAACGCCCGCGCCAACGGTACGGCCGCCTTCACGGATTGCGAAACGCAGACCGTCGTCCATCGCGATTGGGTGGATCAGCGTCACAACCATCTTGATGTTGTCGCCTGGCATTA
>NZ_JBIMRC010000032.1:0-26335 GCF_043945575.1 Enterobacter cloacae complex sp. 2024EL-00214
GGAAAAAATAGCCTAAATAGGCTGATTCGATGTGTTTGCGGGAAAAAAATCGGCCCAGATCCGCGAAATTTTAATCAGCGAGTCAGCTTGGGAAGAAATGACCTGCTTATTCGCACCTTCCCTAGCAGTAGACCGTACGCATCGGTCACTTCCCATCCTTTAGTAGGTATTTTTTCAATACGTTCGCCGCGCGCACCCGCGCGTAGCCATAGCAACGGCGCAATGCGAACAAAGGCCAAGTTGTGGCTAACCGACTTCTCAGCTTCGTAGGTCAGAGTGAAAAACTCGGCATTTTCCTCAAAACCGTCAGACATTGGGAACTCGTCTGTAAACCTATAATTGACCTTAATCGGTTGTTCATTCGGCGTTTTGCCTGTGATAGCAGCTTGTACACGTGGTTTGGTGATATAATCACAGATCCCCCACTTTTCCCAATCAGGATCTCCAGGCCTTAAGCCCTGTTCGCGCAATTTTTTCTGTTCGTCGGCAGCGACTTCGTTGTTAGTGACGGAGATGCACTGGCGACGACCACCACCTCCGCCGCGACCGTGGCGGCGTCCGCACCCTGTTCGTGGTGATGTTCCTGGTGACAGCCTGCGTGGCGATGCTCTTCACTTTTGCAGCAGCCTGCATGGTGCTCACTGTGGCGGCTTTCGTGGTGATGTCCTTCACCCTTGCAGCAGCCTTCGTGTTGGTGCTCTGTATGTTTACAGCAACCTTCATGATGGTTTTGCATCATCGTCTCCTGATGTTATTTAGATATATCTAATTTATATCTAAAGTTTATCGACTTGCAAGTCTATAAAATAATTTTTGTTTAATTTAATGATTATTAATGGTTTTTATGGATTGCTGATAGCTGTTTAATCTCAAGCTGACTATATCAAAAAAGTGCTTGCAATCTTTTTGATTAGCAATCATTATCATTTAAAAATAAATTTAGATATATCGTATTATCTTCACGAAGGCGAAAAAATGACAAAAAACACCTCACGCTACACACAGCGCGTGCGTAACGAACTACGTTTTCGCGAATTAACCGTGCTGCGCGTTGAGCGTATCGGCCAGGCGTTCCAGCGGATCGTGCTGGGGGGCGAGGCGCTGGATGGCTTTGTTTCACAAGGTTTTGACGACCACACCAAACTGTTTTTCCCGCAGGCGGGCAGCGTATTTACGCCGCCGGAAGTGACCGACGAAGGCATTAACTGGGGCGAGGGCGTGCGCCCGGCGACCCGCGACTACACGCCGCTGTACGATGCCGAACGCCACGAGCTGGCTTACGATTTTTATATCCACGATGGCGGTATTGCCAGCCGCTGGGCGCTGGAAGCCAACATCGGCGATAAGCTGGTGATCGGCGGGCCGCGCGGCTCGCTGGTGGTGCCGGAAGATTACGCCTGGCAGCTTTATGTCTGTGACGAGTCGGGCATGCCGGCGCTGCGCCGTCGCCTGCTGGGATTACGTCAGCTGCCGGTGACGCCGCAGGTGACGGCCATCGTCACCGTCGCGGATGCTTCGTATAAAGATTATCTGGCGGATCTCGACGGCTTTAATATCGAATGGGTGGTAGGCCACAACCCGGCGTTCGTCGCCGAGCGGCTGGCTCAGGTCAAGGTGCCGTCAGAAGATTATTTTATCTGGCTGACCGGAGAAGGCGGCGTGGTGAAATCGCTGCTGGCGCGCTTTGAGGAGCCGAGTATCGATCAGCAACTGGTGCGTTCGCAGGCGTACTGGCATAGCAAATAATCGGCAGTGTGGTAAACCCGGATGGCGGCGCGTTGCGCCTTCTCCGGGCTACCTTTCAATGGTGTTATGTCGCCCCGGTAAGCGCAGCGCCACCGGGTGAGGCTTAGCGTTCCGCCAGCGCCTTAAACACCATCGCCACCGCGTGGGCGCCGGGGTCCATATTGCCGAGCAGGCTCTCGCTATTGAGATAGGAGGCGCGTCCGGCGCCGGCTTTGCTCGACTGGCAGGTGCGATCCGCGCCGGCCTGCGCCGCGGCGAAAGCGGCCTGCAGATTATCCGGTTCGGCCAGCAGCGCCGCCAGCGCCGGCTGTAGAGCGTCAATCATCGTCCGGTCGCCCTCATCGGCGCCGCCGTAAAATTTCATCTGCCCCAGACCGGCGTTCAGCGCTTCCGCCATGCTGGCGCCTTGCTCCAGCTTCTGCCCGGCGGCGGTGAAGAAAATCGACATCAATACGCCGCTGGAGCCGCCCATCACCACCGTCAGGCGTTCGCCAATTAGCGCGAACAGCGTGGGTAAATCATTGAGCGGCAGTTGCTGGCGTTGCAATAGAGCGGCAATCTCACGCGCGCCAGCGGCGAAAGTGGAGCCGGTATCGCCGTCGCCCACTTTGGCGTCAAGCGCGTTGAGATGGGTTTCGAGGCCGGAGAGGGTGCTGGTCACCTGCGCCACGTAATCGCCCACCTGCGGGTTGGCCGATGGCGTAAAGGCGACGCGTGCGCTGGCGAGCGCGGACGGCATGATATTAACAGCCCGCGGCTGCACCGGCTTCTGCCAACTGGCGGTTTCGACATCCGACAGCAGCGCCTTTTCAATGCTCTCTTCCAGCACGATAGTGGTCAGCGAGAAGCCTTTCATATCCAGCGCCGTTACCAGCGAAGCCGGGCCAATCAACCAGTCAACGCGCGCATGGAGTGGGGTGTTGGCCAGCTCGCGGGTCAGAATCGCCATCTCGGCCACCGACACGCCGCCGAGATTATTGAGCATCACCGCCAGGCGGCCGGTTTCAGGTAGGGCGGCGGTCAGCTTCTCTACCATAATCTGCATGATTTCCGCGCTGTTATGGGTCGCGATCGTCGAGGCTCCCGGTTCGCCGTGGATGCCCATCCCCAGCTCGGCGTGGCCGGGCTGATGGCGCGGCGCGCTTTCCGCTTCCTGCGGCAGGTGACAGCTGGCCAGCGCCACCCCGATGCTGGCGGTATGGTTGGCGGCGTATTGCGCTTCACGCAGGACGGTGGCGAGGTTGAAGCCGCGCTCGGCGAAATAACCCGCCACCTTATGCACAAGAATAGTCCCGGCGATACCGCGCGGCTGTTTGTTATCCGGCAGCGAAATATCGTCGCCGACGATCAGCATCTCTACGTTATAGCCAAGACGGCGCGCTTTCTCCGCCGCGAGGCCGAAGTTAAGCCGATCGCCGGTGTAGTTTTTAACGATCAGCAGACAGCCCGCCTCGCCGGTCACCGCCTGAATCGCGGTGAGTACCGCATCGACGCTCGGCGAGGCGAACAGATCGCCGCAGACCGCGGCGGTCAGCATGCCTTTACCAATAAAGCCGACGTGCGCCGGTTCATGGCCGGAGCCGCCGCCGGAAATCACCGCCACGTTGTTTTTATTCAGATCGCGGCGTACCACTACACGGATCGCCGGGTCGCTCTCCAGGCGGGCGAGGTTGTTCCACGGGCTGGCAATAATGGTTCCCTCGATCACGTCGTTAACGAGGCTGGCGCGCTGGTTAAAAAAGAATTGAGACATAGTGGTTCCTGATCAGTAAGCGAAAACTCACCCTCCGGAGGCGGGCCCCCGGAGTGGTAACGGTCAAAGTGGATTTAGCGACGAATAAGACGTTGCAGACGCATATCGAGCGTGATGGCTTCGCCAGGCTGAATATCATTCAGCGCTTCGCCCTGCTGGCATAGCCAGGCGATCCCCGCCGCGCGGGCGATAATCGCGCCGTGGGCCTGTTCGCTGCCGTCGCGCAGGCACAGGCCGGTGACCTTGCTGGCATCCAGTTGGAGTACAGTCGAGGGATAAATATTGTCGGCGATAATAATCGTCGGCTCACTGGCGAATGGCAGCGTCTCCTTAATACCCTGCAGATGGCGCAGCGTGCGCTGCAGAATATCGTCGACATCGATATAACGGGCCTGCAGATAGGCGTCATCCAGCTGACGATACTGCTGGCTGAGCTCCATCAGCACTTGATGCCACGCCCATTCCGCCGAGCACTGTTCGGTGAGCAGGCGATCGTTGGCGGCATCAAACAGATCTTCATCGTCGAGCAAGGTGTGATGACCGGCGAAGATCGCCGCGATATCGGCGTTAAATTTGTGTTCCGCCAGCTCGGTGAGCGCATTGAGATCGGCCAGCGTCTGGTCGATCGCCTGGCGCAGGCGCTGCTGCTCGCGGGCGATGTCGGCGGCGGCGGGGAGCGCCGGTTGGATCGGCGCCTGCGGATAAATCATCGCGGCGCCTTCAACACGCGCAGGTATGGCGGGTTCCGCTGTCGGCTGCGCCTCCGGCGACTCGCCGAAGTTATCGGCGGCCAGCGCCTGAAACGCCGCCAGCGCCGCATCGGCGTCCGGACCGCGGGCCAGCAGGCGCAGCTTATCGTGGCGGCGCACCTGTAGCAGAGCGATTTGATTCAGACTGTCCGGGGTGACGCATTTGCCGTTTTTCTCCAGCACCAGGTCGGCGTTAAAACCCGCCAGCGCGGCGACCAGCTTTGATGCCGGACGCACGTGCAGGCCGTTGTGATTGTTAATAATGACTGAAACCGATTTAGCATCGCCGTCGTCAGCAAGCGTTGGGGCGGCGGCGTCAGGCGTGTGCGAAGGTAAACCCAGCTGAACCCGCTTGGCTTCCAGGGCGTTCATGGCATCGGCGATAACTTTGTCGATCCCGGCGCCGGAGGCGGCGCTGACGGTGGCCGCCAGCGTCCCTTCGACCAGCGGCGCGGCGCACAGCCGCACCTTTGCCGCCATCGCCGGATCGAGCAGATCGAGGGCGGTTTCGGCGCTGAGCAGGGCGCTGCCGATATCCATCATCACCAGAACATGGTCGGTATCGGCGACGGATTCGATCGCCTCCATGACTTTAATCGGATCGGTGCCGATCGGGCTGTCGGGATCGTCGATCCCGGCGGCGATCGCCAGCTTACAGCCATCGTTCATTAACATCTGCCGGGCCAGTTCTCCGACACCTTCGCCCAGCCGGGCGCTATGAGAAACAATAACCAGGTTTACCATCGCGATTTCCTTACTCTTTGGCGGCGGCAGCCAGCATCTGAACCATAAACAGCACCGAGGTCGCGCCGGGATCCTGATGCCCGATGCTGCGCTCGCCGAGATAGCTGGCGCGGCCTTTACGCGCCTGCATGGTGATGGTGGCGTGGGCGGCGCGCTCGGCCACTTCGCAGGCGGCATCCAGCGCGGCAGGGATAGACAGATGTTGCTCGCTGGAATGACGCAGGGATTCCACCACCGGCAGCCAGACGTCGCACATCGTCTTATCGCCCGGCTCCGCTTTACCACGGTTGACGACGCCGTCCGCGCCTTCGCGGATCATCTGATAAAGCTCGTCGAGGGTCAGGCTCTGATGCGCCTGGGTGACCTGGGCGGCGCGGATAAAGAAGGTGCCGAACAGCGGGCCGCTGGCGCCGCCGACGTTGGAAAGCAGCGTCATCCCGGTATTCTTGAGAATAAAACCGATGTCTTTATCGGCGATCGACGGCAGCTTTTCGACCACTTTGCTGAAGCCGCGATGCATATTGAGGCCGTGGTCGGCGTCGCCGATCTCTTTATCAAGGCCGGTGAGAAAATCGCTCTGTTTGGTGAAAATGTCGCCACAGCGGTACAGCCAGTCGACGATTTGCGTTCTGTTCAGTGACATGTCGTGCTCCTTATTTTCCCCAGTTCAGCGCTGGGGTATGGACCGGGGCGTCCCATAACGCCAGTGTGTCATCATCCGCTTTCAGCAGGGTGATGGAGAAACCCGCCATATCCAGCGAGGTGCAGTAGCTGCCGATGAGGTTGCGTTCAATCACAATGCCGGACGCTTCGCAGCGCTGGGCAAGGCGGTTGTAAACGCCGTACAGTTCGGAAAGCGGGGTGGCGCCGAGGTTATTGACCAGCGCGATAACCCGATCGCCGTTTTGCAGCGCGGTTTTGCTCTGTTTCACTTCCTGCCACGCTCCCTTGACGTTATCCCACTGGCGCAGCGTGCGGCTGTATGCGCCGTTTTCCAGCAGGGTATCGACCATCTCATCGACGGTTTGGTCGAGCGAGCTGAAGCGGCGGCGGTCGATACCCGGCTCGCCATGGATGCCGACGCCGAACTCCATCTCATCATCTTTCAGGGTAAAGGAGGGCTGTCCGGCGGCCGGTACGGTGCAGGCGCCCAGCGCGATGCCAATCGAGTGACCAAGGTTATTTAAACGGCGGCCCAGTTCAGCGCAGGCTTCCAGCGAGTCGCCGCGTTCGGCGGCGGCGCCGACCAGTTTTTCAATCAGCACGGTATTGGCGACGCCGCGGCGTCCGGCGGTATAGAGGCTGTCTTTTACCGCCACGTCGTCATCCACCACGACGGTGGTAACCTTAACGCCACTTTCGTGCAGCAGCTCGGTGGCGGTCTCAAAATTCAGGATGTCGCCGGTATAGTTTTTGATAATCAGCAGGACGCCTTCGCCGCCGTCAATCTGCATCGCGCATTCGAACATTTTGTCCGGCGTCGGCGAGGTGAAAATTTCCCCCGGACAGGCGCCGGAGAGCATGCCCTGGCCGATGTAGCCGCAGTGCATCGGTTCGTGTCCGCTGCCGCCGCCGGAGAGCAGCGCCACTTTGCCGGCGACCGGTGCATCAGCGCGGGTGACATAGACCGGGTCCTGGTGCAGCGTCAGTTCAGGATGCGCCTTCGCCAGGCCGATAAGCTGTTCACTCAGTACATCTTCCACACGGTTAATCAGTTTTTTCATTGTTTATGCTCCGTAGGGTAGGGGGAGGTCGCCTGTCTATAAGGGTAGCCCGGCGATGTAGTGATTCTGGCTGAGCGGGCGCAAAATAAAATGCCGTCAAAATTGGTTCCATAACGGAACGTAGGAAAGAATTTTTGTTCCTTTATGGAACATTAATTGCCGATAAACAGGAGAAATGCGAGCCAGCGCTAATAATTTGTCCGTTTTTTTCTGCTATCAGAAATGGGGCAAGGATGATTTTTTTCGCCATTGTGCCGCATTGAGGCGATTTTCTGCGTTAAAGAGGGGAGACGATAGCGGCTTTTTTGCCAAAATGATCCGATCGCGATCGCAATCCCATCGCTTTCTCAGTCACATTGTTTCAATGTGAAACGCATTATTTTTTTATCTGTTTCAGAACAGAACAAAAAAGGGAAAAATTTTTTTCGCCGCGGCTCGCCCTACAGTGGATGCATCGCTCCGGCAGCGTGGCTGTAAGCGCCATTGATATCAGGCGCCGCGGCATGACGGCCTGGGCTCACGTGTCAACATACGCACTTATTTGAGGGTGAAAGGAATGCTAAAAGTTATTCAATCTCCAGCCAAATATCTCCAGGGACCTGATGCCGCCATGCTGTTTGGCGAATACGCTAAAAACCTGGCCGACAGCTTTTTTGTTATCGCCGATGACTTCGTGATGAAGTTGGCGGGCGACAAAGTATTGAACGGCCTGCATAGCCACAATATTAGCTGCCATGCGGAACGGTTTAACGGCGAGTGCAGCCATGCGGAAATCAACCGCCTGATCGCCATTCTTAAGCAGCACGGCTGCCGCGGCGTGGTGGGTATCGGCGGCGGGAAAACCCTCGATACAGCGAAGGCGATCGGCTATTACCAGAAGCTGCCGGTGGTGGTGATCCCGACAATTGCCTCAACCGATGCGCCGACCAGCGCGCTGTCGGTTATCTACACCGAGGCGGGCGAGTTTGAAGAGTATCTGATCTACCCGAAAAACCCGGATATGGTGGTGATGGACACGGCGATTATCGCCAAAGCGCCGGTACGCTTGCTGGTGGCCGGGATGGGCGATGCGCTCTCCACCTGGTTTGAAGCCAAGGCCTGCTTCGATGCGCGAGCCACCAGCATGGCGGGCGGGCAGTCCACGGCGGCGGCCTTGAGCCTGGCGCGCCTGTGCTATGATACGCTGCTGGCGGAAGGCGAAAAAGCACGCCTGGCGGCTCAGGCTGGAGTGGTGACCGATGCGCTGGAGCGTATTGTCGAAGCCAACACCTATCTGAGCGGTATCGGTTTTGAGAGCAGCGGCCTGGCCGGCGCGCACGCGATTCACAACGGTTTCACCATCCTTGAAGAGTGCCACCATCTGTATCACGGCGAAAAAGTCGCTTTCGGCACCCTGGCGCAGCTGGTACTGCAAAATAGCCCGCTGGAAGAGATCGAAACCGTGATGGGCTTCTGTGAAAAAGTCGGCCTGCCGATCACCCTTGCCCAGATGGGCGTGAAAGAGGGTATCGAAAGCAAAATCCACGCGGTGGCGAAAGCCACCTGCGCGGAAGGCGAAACCATCCACAATATGCCGTTCCCGGTCACCGCGGATAGCGTCTACGCCGCCATCCTTACCGCGGACCTGCTTGGGCAGCAGTGGCTGGCGCGTTAAGTCTTTCACAAGGTTCTATGCCGCGGCGCATTGCGGCATCAACTCCTCCCTCCGGCAGCCGCTGCCGGAGGGTTTTGTCGTTTTAACTGTGTTAACTCCAGCGGAAAAGGGATATGACAGCTCAGACTCAGGGTGCGGAAAATGAAGTTTCAGCCGTTATCAGCCAGTCGTGGCATCGCTGCAGCAAATTTATGCAGCGTGAAACCTGGCAGGCGCCGCATCAGGCGCAGGGGCTGACCTTTGAATCGATCTGCCGTCGCAAATAAACCCAACGTGCGCGGGTTCGTGTCCTGAACCGCCGCCGGAGATCACCGCCACGTTATTTTTGTTAAGGTCGCGGCGAACCACGATGCGAATGGCCGGATCGCTCTCCAGACGCGCCAGGTTATTCCACGGGCTGGTGATAATTGTACCGTCGATCACGTCGCTAACGAGATGGGGGCGTTGATTAAAAAAGAATTGAGACATAACGGCTCCTCGAGGTTGAGTGTAAGACAAACCCCCGAATGCATGTTCATGGTGCGGAGGCGATAGAGAGATTCTGGCGAAGTCAGCATGGAAAAAAACAACACGAAAATGAGTTTCATTACGAAACGTGATTGCTGTTTTTTGTTCCGAAATGAAACTTAATTAGGCGAGAAATCATCACAATGCGAACTCGCTCGACTTTTTCCTCCTGCGATCAGAGCAGGCCACACGGCGCAGTCAGTCTTTTTTGCGGGGCTTTACCCAGGATGGCGCGTAATTGGGGAAATTTATCATCGTGTTTGTCGGTAATTTCGCGGTAACGGAACGGATCGAGATCGCAAATCTCATTATTTTTGTGGTTAAGCGTTCCAATATGAAACGCATGTCATTTTTATCTGTTCCATATCAGAACAAAATGACGAAAGATTTTTTTGTACACGCCTCGCCATACAGTTATTACATCGCTCCGGTACGTCCGCTTTCGCCGTCAACATCAGGCTAAACGGGTTAACGCCAGGGCTCACCATGTAAAAACATGTACTTATTTGAGGATGAAAGGAATGCTAAAAGTTATTCAATCTCCAGCCAAATATCTCCAGGGTCCTGACGCTTCTACCTTATTTGGTCAATACGCTAAAAATCTGGCGGACAGCTTTTTCGTGATTGCGGACGACTTCGTCATGAAGCTGGCGGGAGAAAAGGTACTCAATGGCCTGCACAGCCATGACATTAGCTGCCACGCGGAACGCTTCAACGGTGAATGCAGCCATGTTGAAATTAATCGCCTGATTGCCATTCTGAAAAAACACGGTTGCCGCGGCGTGGTTGGGATTGGCGGTGGGAAAACGTTAGATACCGCCAAAGCAATTGGTTATTACCAGAAGCTGCCGGTAGTGGTGATCCCGACCATCGCCTCAACCGATGCGCCAACCAGCGCGCTGTCCGTTATCTATACCGAAGCGGGTGAGTTTGAAGAGTATCTGATCTACCCGAAAAACCCGGATATGGTGGTGATGGATACCGCAATTATTGCCAAAGCGCCGGTACGTCTGCTGGTGGCCGGGATGGGCGATGCGCTCTCGACCTGGTTTGAAGCGAAAGCCTGTTATGACGCTCGGGCGACCAGCATGGCGGGCGGGCAGTCCACCGTGGCGGCGCTGAGCCTGGCGCGCCTGTGCTATGATACCCTGCTGGCGGAAGGCGAAAAGGCACGCTTAGCCGCCCAGGCTGGCGTGGTGACCGATGCGCTGGAACGTATTGTCGAAGCCAACACCTACCTCAGCGGTATCGGCTTTGAAAGCAGCGGCCTTGCGGGGGCACATGCCATCCATAACGGCTTTACGATTCTGGAAGAGTGCCACCATCTGTACCACGGTGAAAAAGTCGCCTTTGGTACGCTGGCGCAGCTGGTGCTGCAGAACAGCCCGATGGAAGAGATCGAAACCGTGCTGAATTTCTGTCAGAAAGTGGGCCTGCCGGTAACGTTAGCGGAAATGGGTGTGAAAGACGACATTGACGGCAAGATTATGGCCGTGGCTAAAGCCACCTGCGCAGAAGGTGAAACTATTCACAATATGCCGTTCCCGGTGACGCCTGAAAGCGTACATGCCGCTATTTTGACGGCAGACCTGCTGGGACAGCAGTGGCTGGCGCGTTAATCGGGCACAGGTAAATTTACCCAGCATCTTCTCCCCCTCTGACAGTCTCTGCCGGAGGGGTTGTCTATGGCAAAACAGCGGAAAGGGATATGACGGCGCACACGCATAGCATCGGGCAGGAAGTCTCTTCGGTTCTCGCCCAGTCCTGGCATCGTTGCAGCAAGTTTATGCAGCGGGAAACCTGGCAGGCGCCGCATCAGGCGCAAGGGCTGACCTTTGAGTCGATTTGTCGTCGCAAGACGGCGCTGCTGACGATTGCGCAGGCCGCGCTGGAAGATGCCTGGGAGTTTATGGACGGTCGTCCGTGCGCACTGCTGATTCTGGATGAATCAGCCTGTATTCTCAGCCGTTGCGGCGATCCGCAGACGATAGAACAGCTGGCGGAGCTTGGATTTCGCGACGGCAGCTATTGCGCGGAAAGCATTATCGGCAGTTGTGCGCTGTCGCTGGCGACGATGCCGGGGCAGCCGACAAAAACCTCTGGCGCTCAGCACTTTAAACAGGCGTTGCATCCGTGGTCGTTCTGCTCGACGCCGGTGTTCGATAACCATGGGCATCTGTTTGGCTCCATCTCATTGTGCTGTCTGGTAGAACATGAGTCCGTTTCTGATTTATCCCTGACGCTGGCGATTGCCAGAGAAGTCGGCAATTCATTGCTGACCGACAGCCTGCTGGCAGAATCCAACCGCCATCTGAACCAGATGTACGGGCTGCTGGAGAGCATGGATGATGGCGTGATGGCCTGGAATGAGCAGGGGGTGTTGCAGTTCCTCAATGCGCGCGCGGCGCTGCTTTTGCATCTCGACGCGCAGGCCAGCCAGGGCAAAAACATTCACGACCTGCTCAATATGCCCATGCTGCTGCGTCGGGCAATTAAACATGCCCGCGGTCTGAATCACGTCGAAGTCACTTTTGAAAGCCAGCACCAGTTTGTTGATGCTGTTATCACCCTGAAGCCGATTGTTGAGGAGCAGGGCAACAGCTTTATCCTGCTGCTGCACCCGGTGGAGCAAATGCGTCAGCTGATGACCAGCCAGCTTGGTAAGGTGAGCCACACCTTTGAGCAGATGTCGACGGACGATCCGGAAACCCGACGCTTGATCCATTTTGGTCGCCAGGCGGCAAGGGGGAGTTTCCCGATCCTGCTGTGTGGGGAAGAGGGCGTAGGGAAAGAGCTGCTGAGCCAGGCCATTCACAATGAAAGCGAACGCGCCAGCGGACCGTATATTGCCGTGAACTGTCAGCTGTATGCCAACAGCGTGCTGGGGCAGGATTTTATGGGCAGTGCGCCTACCGATGATGAAAATGGTCGGTTGAGCCGCCTTGAGCTGGCGAACGGCGGCACGCTGTTTCTGGAGAAAATTGAATATCTGGCACCGGAGCTGCAATCCGCGCTGTTACAGGTGATTAAGCAGGGAGTATTAACCCGTCTTGATGCCCGTCGGCTGATTCCGGTGGATGTGAAAGTGATCGCCACCACTACGGTTGATCTCGCTAATCTGGTGGAGCAAAACCGCTTTAGCCGCCAACTGTATTACGCGCTGCACTCTTTTGAGATTGTTATCCCGCCGCTACGGGCGCGGCGTAACAGTATTCCCTCGCTGATTTATACGCGACTGAATAGCCTGAAAAAACGCTTCTCATCCAGCCTGAAGATCGACGACGACGCGCTGGCACAACTGGTGGCTTATTCGTGGCCGGGCAATGATTTCGAGCTGAACAGCATTATCGAAAACATCGCTATCAGTAGCGATAACGGGCATATCCGGCTGAGTAATTTACCTGATTATCTGTTTGCCGAGCGTCCCGGTCTGGAGACCGCGTCTTCCCTGCTGCCAGCCAGCCTGACGTTTACCGCTATCGAAAAAGAGGCGATTATCCATGCCGCCCGTGTCACCAGTGGGCGAGTACAGGAGATGTCGCAACTGCTGAATATTGGTCGCACCACCTTGTGGCGTAAGATGAAGCAGTACGACATCGACGCCAGCCAGTTTAAGCGCAAACATCTGGAGTAGTTTCTTCGATTCTGGCCATGGAGAACAGCGCATCCGACAGCCGGTTGATATAACGCCTGGGTTCATCGCGTAACGTCAGCTTTTTGTCCATCGCGATGAGGATCCGCTCCAGCCGCCGTGCCAGGGTGCGCGCCACGTGTAGTTGTGCCGATGCCAGATTTTTCCCCGGAATGACAAATTCTTTCAGGGGGCCGCTCTGCGCCATATTGCGATCAATAAGTTGCTCCAGCGCCTGAATATCCTCGGCGTTAATCGTCTGCGTTAAGCGGGCGAGACCTTTCTCATCGCTGGCGAGTTCCGCCCCCAGCACAAACAGCATCTTCTGGATGGCATGCAGATCCTGGCGTAATTCTGCCTGGCGCGAGCTGGCATAGCAGACGCCAAGCTGGGAAATCAGTTCATCCACCGTACCATAGGCGTTAACGCGGATGTCGTCTTTGTCGATACGGCTGCCGCCAAATAGCGCGGTCGTGCCTTTATCACCGGTTCGGGTATAGATGCGATACATTTATTTTATCTCGCTGAAGGGAAGCACTTTGACCAGTTGGCCCGCATTGGCGCCGAGCGTGCGGATGCTGGCTATCCCAGCGGCGATATGCCCGCAGACCAGCGCCCGATCCTCGGGTAGCTGGGCGTGGGTTAGGGCAATATCACCACTGGCGCTGAGGCCGAGACCCACGCGTAGCGTTGAGCTTTTAGCCGCCAGCTTGCTGAGGGCCAGCGCGCAGTCATGCTCGTCGCAACAGATTGTCCGGCAAGGGACGCCTTGCTCTTCCAGCCCCCAGCATAGTTCATCAAGCACGCGCGTATCCTGCCAGCGTGAGTGATAAAACAGATGTACGCCCGGTGATGAAAGTGACATTGCGCCCCCTTATTGATCAGAATGCCTGACGGAAGATCCCGGCAATTTCTTTCTCGTTACCTTTACGCGGGTTGGAGAAGGCATTGCCGTCTTTCAGCGCCATTTCCGCCATATACGGGAAATCGGCTTCTTTGACGCCCAGCTCGCGCAGATGCTGCGGAATACCGATATCGGCTGACAGGCGAGCGATGGCGCGAATCGCCAGCTCGGCAGCATCCATGGTGGACAGACCGTCAGTGTTCTCACCCATAAACTCCGCGATGTCGGCAAATTTCTCCGGATTAGCGATCAGGTTATAGCGCGCCACGTGCGGCAGCAGGACGGCATTTGCTACGCCGTGCGGCATGTCGTACAGACCGCCAAGCTGATGCGCCATCGCGTGAACGTAGCCAAGGTTGGCGTTGTTGAAGGCCATACCCGCCAGCAAAGAGGCATAGGCCATATTCTCGCGAGCTTTCAGGTTGCTGCCCAGTGCTACGGCCTGGCGTAAGTTGCGGGCGATCAGACGAATTGCCTGGATAGCGGCGGCGTCGGTAACCGGGTTGGCATCTTTTGAAATATAGGCCTCAACGGCGTGGGTCAGGGCGTCCATTCCTGTTGCCGCAGTCAGTGGCGCAGGTTTGCCGAGCATCAGCAGTGGGTCATTAATGGAAACCGACGGCAGGTTGCGCCAACTGACAATCACAAACTTCACTTTGGTTTTGGTATTGGTCAGCACGCAGTGACGGGTGACTTCGCTGGCGGTACCGGCGGTGGTATTCACCGCGACGATCGGCGGCAGCGGATTGGTCAGGGTTTCAATCCCGGCATAGCTATAGAGATCGCCTTCGTGCGTCGCCGCGATACCGATGCCTTTACCGCAGTCATGCGGGCTACCACCGCCGACGGTAACGATGATATCGCATTGCTCTTTACGAAAAACGTCCAGGCCGTCGCGCACGTTGGTGTCTTTAGGGTTTGGCTCGACGCCGTCAAACACCACCACGTCAATACCGGCTTCACGCAGATGTTCGAGGGTTTTATCAACCGCGCCGTCCTTAATGGCTCGCAGACCTTTATCAGTCACCAGCAGCGCTTTTTTACCGCCCAACAGTTTGCAGCGTTCGCCCACGACGGAAATAGCATTCGGGCCAAAAAAGTTCACATTTGGCACCAGGTAATCAAACATACGATAGCTCATAATTTACCTTCTTAGATTTAAATTATAATTCAGAGAAACAATTCAGTGCGGTTTGCGCTAATAACATGTCTTGTTCGACAGTACCGCCACTTACGCCGACAGCACCGATTAATTTATCGTTTAACATGACAGGTAAGCCGCCACCAAAAATAACGATCCGCTGTTGATTCGTTAGCTGTAAACCATATAGTGACGCACCCGGTTGTACCGCGTCGGTAATTTCATGGGTCCCCTGCCGCAGACAGCAGGCGGTATACGCTTTATTAAGAGAAATATCACAGCTGGTGACGAACGCGTCGTCCATGCGTTGCATCAGCAGCGTGTTGCCGCCGCGATCCACCACGGAAAAGACCACCGGCACGTTGATCTCAAGCGCTTTAGCCTCGACGGCCTGCGCCATTTTTTTCGCCGCCGCCAGCGTAATGGTGGCGATTGGTTGGCTCTTATTCACAGTCTCTCCTGAAAATGTTGTAGGGCTGATGTCACGAAAATATCGCGATACAGCTATTTTTTATCATTGGGTTTGGCTTTATTTTCTCGCCGCGCGTTATTAAGTCAATAGGGTGAAAATTTAAAAAGTATTAATTTAATTTTGTGTATTAGTGTTTATTGATAATGATCATTTAACTTCGTCACAATTCGCTACGAATATTCCTGAGAACCGTTTCAATATGGAACGATGAATTTTTATTACGTGCCAAATTGGAACGAAATTAATTTTATTTTTTTATTGCTGTGCTCATTTAGAGTTCGGCCATTGCTGATGAAAGGCGAATGCCGGGAGGTGTGTCCCCGGCAATACGGCCCGGCGTCCCTATTTTTTATCTTTTGAGTCCATAAACTATGAGAAGATCAAAACGATTCGAAGTGCTTGCGAAGCGCCCTGTAAATCAGGATGGGCTGATTGGCGAATGGCCTGAAGAGGGACTGATCGCCATGGAAAGCCCCTACGATCCGGCTTCGTCGGTGAAGGTAGAGAATGGTCGTATTGTTGAGCTGGACGGCAAGAGCCGCGCCGAGTTCGACATGATTGACCGTTTTATTGCCGACTACGCGATTAACGTGGCTGAAACTGAACGGGCAATGCGGCTCGACGCGCTGGAGATCGCCAGAATGCTGGTGGATATCCACGTCAGCCGGGAAGAGATTGTTGCTATTACCACCGCTATCACCCCGGCGAAAGCGGTGGAGGTGATGGCGCAAATGAACGTGGTGGAAATGATGATGGCGCTGCAAAAAATGCGCGCCAGACGCACGCCGTCCAACCAGTGCCATGTCACCAACCTGAAAGACAACCCGGTACAGATTGCCGCCGATGCGGCTGAAGCGGGGATCCGTGGTTTTTCAGAACAGGAAACGACGGTCGGGATCGCCCGCTATGCGCCGTTTAACGCCCTGGCGCTGCTGGTCGGTTCCCAGTGCGGTCGCCCCGGCGTGCTGACGCAATGTTCCGTTGAGGAGGCGACTGAGCTGGAGCTGGGGATGCGCGGGTTAACCAGCTACGCCGAAACCGTGTCGGTATACGGTACAGAGTCTGTGTTTACCGACGGCGATGATACGCCGTGGTCCAAAGCGTTTCTCGCCTCGGCCTATGCGTCTCGCGGACTGAAAATGCGTTACACCTCTGGCACCGGTTCGGAAGCGCTGATGGGCTATTCCGAGAGTAAATCGATGCTCTATCTGGAGTCGCGCTGCATCTTTATCACCAAAGGCGCGGGCGTACAGGGGCTGCAAAACGGTGCGGTCAGCTGTATTGGCATGACCGGCGCGGTGCCGTCGGGGATCCGCGCGGTGCTGGCGGAAAACCTGATTGCCTCAATGCTCGACCTTGAAGTGGCCTCCGCCAATGACCAGACCTTTTCCCACTCTGATATTCGCCGTACCGCCCGTACCCTGATGCAAATGCTTCCCGGCACCGACTTTATCTTCTCCGGCTATAGCGCCGTACCGAACTACGACAACATGTTTGCCGGGTCGAACTTCGACGCGGAAGACTTCGATGATTACAACATTCTGCAACGCGATCTGATGGTTGATGGTGGTCTGCGTCCTGTAACCGAAGAAGAAACCATCGCCATCCGCAACAAGGCGGCACGCGCCATTCAGGCAGTGTTCCGCGAACTGGGCCTGCCGCTGATTAGCGATGAAGAAGTCGAAGCTGCTACTTATGCTCACGGCAGCAAAGATATGCCCGCGCGCAATGTGGTGGAAGATCTGGCCGCCGTGGAAGAGATGATGAAGCGCAATATCACCGGGCTGGATATCGTCGGCGCACTAAGCCGTAGCGGTTTCGAAGATATCGCCAGTAACATCCTCAATATGCTGAGACAGCGTGTTACCGGTGATTACCTGCAAACGTCGGCTATTCTGGATCGCCAGTTCGACGTCGTCAGCGCCGTCAACGACATCAATGATTATCAGGGACCTGGTACCGGCTATCGCATCAGTGCCGAACGCTGGGCGGAAATTAAAAATATTGCGGGCGTGGTTCAGCCCGGCTCGATCGAATAAGGCGGTACACAGTGGAATGCACAACTGAACGTAAGCCGGTTTTCATCTTACAGGTGAGCGAAGGCGAGGCGGCTAAAGCGGACGAACGCGTGGATGAAGTCGTGATAGGCGTCGGCCCGGCCTTTGATAAGTATCAGCATAAAACCTTGATTGATATGCCGCACAACGCGATTTTGAAAGAGCTGGTTGCTGGCATCGAAGAAGAGGGGCTGCATGCGCGAGTAGTGAGGATCCTGCGCACCTCAGATGTTTCTTTTATGGCATGGGATGCGGCAAATCTCAGCGGCTCAGGCATTGGGATTGGTATCCAGTCGAAAGGAACCACGGTGATTCATCAGCGCGATCTGCTGCCGCTAAGTAACCTGGAACTGTTTTCTCAGGCTCCGCTGCTGACGCTGGAAACCTATCGTCAGATTGGTAAAAACGCCGCACGCTATGCACGCAAAGAGTCGCCTTCGCCGGTGCCAGTGGTCAATGACCAGATGGTGCGCCCTAAATTTATGGCCAAGGCCGCGCTGTTTCACATCAAAGAAACCAAACACGTGGTGCAGGATGCTGCGCCTGTCACGTTGCATATTGCACTGGTAAGGGAATGACCATGAACGACAACATCATGACCGCGCAGGATTACCCATTAGCCACCCGCTGCCCGGAGAAAATCCGGACGCCTGGCGGCAAGCCGCTAACCGACATTACCCTTGAGAATGTGCTGGCGGGCCGCGTAGGGCCGCAGGATGTGCGTATTTCTCAGCAAACGCTGGAGTACCAGGCGCAGATTGCCGAGCAGATGCAGCGTCATGCCGTGGCGCGCAATTTTCGTCGTGCGGCAGAACTGATTGCGATCCCGGATGCCCGCATTCTGGAGATCTACAACGCACTGAGGCCGTTTCGTTCTTCGTTCGCCGAGTTGCAGGCCATTGCCGATGAACTGGAACACACCTGGCACGCCACGGTGAACGCCGGGTTTGTCCGCGAGTCGGCAGAGGTATACCAGCAGAGAAATAAGCTGCGTAAAGGCAGTCAGTGACGGAGGCAGCATGCCGTTAATTGCAGGGATCGATATCGGCAACGCCACCACTGAAGTGGCGTTGGCGCAGGATGGCCGGTTTATCGGCAGCGGGATTGTCGCCACGACCGGGATGAAAGGCACGCGGGAGAATATCGCCGGGGTGGTCGCGTCCCTGCAGCAGGCGCTGGATAAAACGCCGTGGTCGCTGCAGGACGTGGCAAAAATCTGCATCAACGAGGCCGCACCGGTGATTGGCGATGTGGCGATGGAAACCATCACTGAAACCATCATTACCGAATCAACGATGATTGGTCATAACCCGCAAACGCCCGGCGGCGTTGGCGTGGGCATGGGAACCACCATCGCCGTGGAGAAGTTGGCGGCGTTGAGCGAGGATCGATTTGCCCAGGGCTGGATACCGTTGGTGGGTGAGGAGATGGATTTCCTTGAGGCGGTTTGGTTTATCAATGAAGCGCTGGATCGCGGCGTCAACGTGGTGGCGGCCATCCTGAAAAAAGATGATGGCGTGCTGGTGAATAATCGCCTGCATCGGCCAATACCGGTGGTTGATGAAGTCACTCTACTGGAGAAGGTGCCGGAAGGCGTGCTGGCGGCGGTGGAAGTGGCGGCCCCGGGACAGGTGGTGCGGGTGCTGTCGAATCCTTACGGTATCGCAACCTTCTTTGCCCTGACCCCTGAGGAAACACAAACTATTGTCCCCATCGCCAGAGCGCTGATTGGCAACCGTTCCGCTGTGGTGCTGAAAACCCCGCAGGGAGATGTGCGATCAAGAGTGATCCCGGCGGGTAAGATCTTTATCCGTGGTGAAAAGCGTGGCGGTGAAGCCGACGTAGCGCAAGGCGCGCAGGCCATTATGCAGGCGATGAGCGCCTGCGCGCCCGTGTGTGATATTCGTGGTGAAGCAGGCACGCACGCAGGCGGCATGCTGGAGCGGGTGCGAAAGGTAATGGCGTCCCTGACCGGCCATGAGATGAGCGCGATATACATCCAGGATCTGCTGGCGGTGGATACGTTTATTCCGCGCAAGGTGCAGGGCGGGATGGCCGGCGAGTGCGCCATGGAAAATGCCGTCGGGATGGCGGCGATGGTGAAAGCGGACCGTCTGCAAATGCAGGTTATCGCCCGCGAACTGAGCGCCCGACTGCAGACCGAGGTGGTGGTGGGCGGCGTGGAGGCCAACATGGCCATCGCCGGGGCGTTAACCACTCCCGGCTGTGCGGCGCCGCTGGCGATCCTCGATCTCGGCGCCGGCTCGACGGATGCGGCGATCGTCAACGCGGAGGGGCAGATAACGGCGGTCCATCTCGCCGGGGCGGGGAATATGGTCAGCCTGTTGATTAAAACCGAGCTGGGCCTCGAGGATCTTTCGCTGGCGGAAGCGATAAAAAAATACCCGCTGGCCAAAGTGGAAAGCCTGTTCAGTATTCGTCACGAGAATGGCGCGGTGGAGTTCTTTCGGGAAGCCCTCAGCCCGGCGGTGTTCGCCAAAGTGGTGTACATCAAGGAGGGCGAACTGGTGCCGATCGATAACGCCAGCCCGCTGGAAAAAATTCGTCTCGTGCGCCGGCAGGCGAAAGAGAAAGTGTTTGTCACCAACTGCCTGCGCGCGCTGCGCCAGGTCTCACCCGGCGGTTCCATTCGCGATATCGCCTTTGTGGTGCTGGTGGGCGGCTCATCGCTGGACTTTGAGATCCCGCAGCTTATCACGGAAGCCTTGTCGCACTATGGCGTAGTCGCCGGGCAGGGCAATATTCGGGGAACAGAAGGGCCGCGCAATGCGGTCGCCACCGGGCTGCTACTGGCCGGTCAGGCGAATTAAACGGGCGCTCGCGCCAGCCTCTCTCTTTAACGTGCTATTTCAGGATGCCGATAATGAACCAGACTTCTACCTTAACCGGGCAGTGCGTGGCCGAGTTTCTTGGCACCGGATTGCTCATTTTCTTCGGCGCGGGCTGCGTCGCTGCGCTGCGGGTCGCCGGGGCCAGCTTTGGTCAGTGGGAGATCAGTATTATCTGGGGCCTTGGCGTCGCCATGGCCATCTACCTGACGGCCGGTGTCTCCGGCGCGCACCTTAATCCGGCGGTGACCATTGCCCTGTGGCTGTTCGCCTGTTTTGAACGCCGCAAGGTGCTGCCGTTTATTGTTGCCCAGACGGCCGGGGCCTTCTGCGCCGCCGCGCTGGTGTATGGGCTCTATCGCCAGCTGTTTCTCGATCTTGAACAGAGTCAGCATATCGTGCGCGGCACTGCCGCCAGCCTTAACCTGGCCGGGGTCTTTTCCACGTACCCGCATCCACATATCACTTTTATACAAGCGTTTGCCGTTGAGACCACCATCACGGCAATCCTGATGGCGATGATCATGGCCCTGACCGACGACGGCAACGGAATTCCGCGCGGGCCGCTGGCGCCGTTGCTGATTGGCTTGCTGATCGCCGTGATCGGCGCGTCGATGGGGCCGCTAACCGGCTTTGCGCTGAATCCGGCGCGCGACTTCGGCCCAAAACTGTTTACCAGTCTGGCCGGGTGGGGCTCGATCGCCTTTACCGGTGTGCTGGCGATCCCTTACTTTCTGGTGCCGCTGCTGGCGCCGGTGGTGGGGGCGATTATCGGGGCGTTTTTGTATCGCAAGCTTATCGGCCGCTTTCTGCCGTGCGAATGCGGTATCGATGAGTAAAGCGGGACCCGCCGCAGCGCGGCGGGTTTCCCCGGCCTGATGCCGGGGGGGTTATTTTTTGATGACCGCGCTGAGATCGCCAAGTTTAGCGGCGGGGTTCTTGTGGCACTCCTGCAGCATTTTCGGTACCGAAACGGTCTCGACTTCATGCCAGTCAACATAGTCGCCGCCGCTAAAGTCGGTGTTGCGATTCACTACCCAGAAGGCCACCGGGGTCATGCTTTTTGGGTTCATATCCATAAATTCCTGACAGGTCATATTCTGCGGCGTGGTTTCCTCAACCGCGAACGCCGGGCTGGTCATCAGACAGAATGTGGTAGCCGCCACGGTCAATACGAGTGCTTTAGGGAAGGTGCGAACAAGTCCCTGATATGAGATCATGTTTGTCATCTGGAGCCATGGAACAGGGTTCATTATGAGGCGATTGATTGAGCCAGAACTGGCAGAAAAGGCCGTACTGAAAATGGATGCCAATGGCTTTGAAGAATGCCTGTCTTTGTGCCAAAAGCTGCGTTCCGCATATGAACGTAGGGATGTTTATCTGGCGCACCAGCTAAACCTCACTCTGCGGCTGAAGCTTTACATATACGCCGGTCTGCCTGAGTTTTTCAAAATTGTAACCCAACTGTGGATTAACCTGTGGCCAACTCTGAGTTACACGTTCGAATCTGACTCGGAGGATAAATGGCCAATATTTTTCTCGTCGCTTGAACTCGCTCTTTCAAACAGGGATGCAGGGGCAGCAGCAGATGCCATTAGAGAGTCACTGGATAAGGGGTTGCGGATCTATCTCAGCTTGTTAACCGAGCAAGGTGAGTAAACCGGCTACTAGTAGCCGGTTCGGATTCAACGTTTGAGGGTTTGCATCATCAGGGAGGGTTTAGGAATTGGTTCTTTCTGCTCAGCAGGCTTATCCGAATCAATGATGGTTGTTGCTCGGATACCTGTGGCCTGGGTTTCCACTGGTGAAGAATTCCGTTCAACGGCAATGCCCAGCGTTTGCGACAGAATGTTGCTCAGCGTTTCGGCATTAAACGATGTCGTGGTTTGTGCGGCCAGCAAATTTATTAACCGAGGGTCGAGCTCATGCAAGGCAGACGCAATTACCAGTGCCTTACGGTAAAATTCCCCCCGGGATCGGCGGGGTAAGCGCTCCATAATATCAAGAGCTTTACCGTCTTCTGGATTATTGCCGGGGCGGAGCCAGACGAGTAAACGTTTATCTTCTTCCATCACATAACCTCGTTTAGACGCTTGCCATTGCTTTGACGAGCGCGAGCTGCGCGTCAGGCGCTTTGATGACATCCAGCTTAGGGAATAGTTCGACAATATGAGAATGGATGAGCTCAGCACCGCCCCCGGCCAGTATGATTTTGTGGACGCTGTTCTGACGACGTATATCAGCTGCAACAGCTTCGGCCAGATTTTTCGACTCAGAATCGATAACGTCAATGATGGCATCAATTTTAGAGTGATCATTGACCGCAGAAGCAATCAACGCTCTATCATGACGGTTTTTAATGATGATATCCGCAATGGCATAACTACTTGGAGACTGGGCATCCTGGAGCGCAGCCATAACAGCTTTTGTCACTCGTGAAACGCCAACATCGCTGTTGCCAAAGATATCAGATATGCCCTCCATTGCCCCCTGAATGATGGCCAGGTCTAGGGTTGTTCCCCCCAGATCGACAACCAGGGTTCGTGTAAGCTGCGTGGTTGTTTTAGGATCAATCAGATATTCAGCCGCAGGTACTGATTCAGGCATTACGTTAACTTTTACAACATGAAAAGTTTCGCCATTATTCAGGGTTATTGGGCCCATAACGTTGGCCTTTTTCTTTTCAATATTAGCTTCGTTCAACTGCGCATCGCTCGTGAAGAACATGGCCACCGGCAGTGTCACTGTAAGTTCAACATCCTGTGGCTCAAGACCGGAAGTCAAAAGGGCATGATGAATTGCTACGCGACTTACAGCGTCGAACTGGAAAGAGGTATGCGTTGTTGTAATTGCAGATGTTGAACCAATGTCGTGAGTAAATTTCCGCCCATCAATGAGATAGTTGTAGATAGTTTTACCACCAAATGCGAGTGGAGTAGCCCAGCCTTCGCGGAAGGCGTTCTGCGAAACATGAGTTTTGATTTCACCATTCTCAATCCAGGCAAGTTTTACGTTCGTTGAGCCGTCATCACAAGCGATGTTCATCATGGTATATACCTCATTAAAATGTTCAAAAGTATCAAAAATCTCTGCCATTTTAGATAGTAAGCCATCCTGAAGCAAGGAATGCGCACCTGTAGCGCACGTTTAATGTCCACAAAATGACTATGAAAAGTGAATTACGAGTGAGTAAAACAGGAACGATTCTATCGGATTGAAATCTGGCGGGGTAAACGAGAAAGAGGGATGTATACGTACATGCAGAGGTCGGTAGCCCTGGAACACCAACGGAAAAAGTAACAAACCACCCGAAAAATGAACCAGTGCCACCAGACTAAATTGTGACAATCGATAGCCAATACTGCAAGAGAACCTAAGAATAAAAGGTATCGCTATATGACAGCTCAGTCGGTAAAATCGAGGAAACCATGTCGGATCACCATTGTAGTTTCTGGTTAGTTCAATAATGAGGTATCCCCAATGACATCCATTCTGCTTACTTCTGATTCTGTTGATGGGTACACTTTTTGTATTTCTACTGATGGTAATGGATGTAAGCTGTCAGTCAGGCCAGAATACCGGCGCAATGGCACACAAACTTATGATGGCTGGTTTCCCAGATACTACTCAAAGCCTCAGTATGCTAAAGCAGCGTTAACAAGGTTCCTTGGAGAATCTGTTAACTGGTCACCACGGACGGGGCTCAGTTAGTCACAGGATACGTAACAGCCTGAGTCCGAGGATACCAACAAGTCAAGAGAACCCCCTGATAAACCCTTAACAATCAACACCTTACCTTGGTGCGCTTAATGAACCTTATGTTGAATTATGGTTAAGTAGTCGATTTTATGGTTGGAAGTGCCTGTTTGCAGTAAAATGCAGTTCATTACCTTTAACCACTGGAACTAGACATGGCTAATGAAGATCTCCCCTCTGGGTGCAAACGCTGTAAAGGATGCAATCAGGTTAAACCCTTCGAAGAATTCGGTAAGGAACTTAAGGGTAAGTTTGGCCTTAAAAGTAAATGCAAGTTGTGCATTAGCGATAAAAACAGAAATTATGCTGCCGGTTCCGGTGCAGGTGTAAAACTCCAAAACAATAAAAAATACCAGACCGAGCATAAGAGTGAACTGGCAGAAAAGATGAGAGTAAGACGGGCAAAGAAAAAATTTGGAGATAACTATGAAGCATATCTAGCATCTTTAGAAAGGATTAAAAACCTCTGATAATTACATAACAACCTTAGCCAATAAGACACAAAGATTATGTATTGTTGCTTTTATTTCAAAGCATCAACTTTATTGAAAAGTTACGCTATACACTGTGCAATTTATTATGCTGATTTAATTTGGTGATTATATGAGTTGTCATGACAGAGACATCAATAAGATCCTTCAATCATTCACTCACTTAATGGTTGAAGCAAAAAAAAGCATCTTTCATTCAAAATCAATGAAGGTTCAAGGTCTTCAGTTAGTAGATGAGTTATACATCCGTGCCCGGACGGGAAAAATGTCATACCTCGGTTCGTCGGTACTGGTAGTCGCAACCATTTCAGTGAAGACCCCAGGCAAAGGATTTTTCAGACAGTTACTCTCGAAATTAAAAGAAGCAGCTGAGACAAATAACTACATCTTAAAGGTTGAGAATGTCATCAGCACCGAACTTAGGGAGTTTCTTATCAGAGAGGGTTTTTCATTTCCTGGTGAACGGTGGATGTGCGGTTCCGGCTACTGGGCTCCATCATCACTTAGGCTTAATGACCAATTAAGCACCCTCCCCGTCTAATATGAGGCCGTAAATGTTCATAACCCCTGAAGTTGCTTATGTCTGCGAGCTGTTACATAAATATGATGTACTTCCACTCGAATGTGATGGTCATACTATGGTTGTAAGTTGCCTGCTAGATAGATTCTGTATACCGCACCAGCGCATCGTTGGAGAAGTAACGTTGGCTGGAACTGGCCAGATAATTCGACCTCATCTGTGGATAGAGTATGACGAATACATAATAGATTACCGCCTCCGCATGTGGGCAAGGAAAACCGAAGATAATGTTAGTCTAGTGCCTCATGGCATCTTTATCGAAGATAAAAGTCAGGCAATTTACACTGCTCAAAGAATTGCAAATAAAGCCATGATATCAGACTCGATAATTGATTTTATGACAGATGGGTTATGGACTAAGATTCTCCTAGAAATCCCTGGTAAAAAAAGAATTACATAAAGCAGGAGGATTAAGTTTGTTCATAAAGTTTTTCTTCACTGACACTCAAAGCAAAGATGTCTTTTTCCAAGCACCAATCTTAGAAAATATTTGCTTTTCTACTGACTCAAGTTGGTTCATTAAAAGATAATAGTTGAATCGCCACGGATAATCTAGACACTTCCGAGCCGTTGATAATACTGGTTTTCATATTCTGTCGGTGAAATCTGATCGCTAGAACCATGCCGACGCTTACTGTTATAAAACATTTCGATGTAATCAAAAATATCGCTGCGGGCTTCTTCCCGCGTTCCGTAGATCTTTTTCTTTATCCGTTCGCGTTTCAACAATTGGAAAAAGCTTTCTGCAACCGCATTATCATGGCAGTTACCGCGACGGCTCATGCTGCCCTCCAGGCCGTGTGATTTCAGGAACGACTGCCACTCATGGCTTGTGTACTGACTGCCCTGATCCGAATGAACCAGCACCTGTTTTTGGGGATTACGCCGCCATACAGCCATCAGCAGTGCGTTCAGGACAATGTCCTTTGCCATCCGGGATTGCATGGACCAGCCGATAATTTTGCGTGAGAACAGATCAACAACCACGGCAAGATACAGCCAGCCTTCGTGGGTTCTGATGTAGGTTATATCCGTTACCCAACGCTCATTCGGAGCATCCGGATTGAACTGTCGCTGGAGCCTGTTGGGCGACACGATACTGGCCTCGCCTTTACGTGCCCGCGGGCTCCGGTATCCGACCTGAGCCTTTATCCCGACACGTTTCATCAGTCGCCAGACTCTGTTCACTCCGCACTGTTGCCCGCTGTCCCGCAGATCCAGATGGATTTTACGATAACCATAGACGCATCCCGATTCCAGCCAGAACTGTTTAATCTGTCCTGTCAGTCTCAGGTCTGCCTGATGGCGTTGTGAATGCGGCTGCTGAAGCCAGGCGTAAAAACCACTGGGATGAACATCCAGCACCCGACAGAGCAGGCGAACAGGCCAGCAACAGGTGTTGTCACGGATAAAGGCGTACCTCAGTCGGACAGCTTTGCGAAGTACGCCGCTGTAGATTCAATCTGTCAATGCAACACCCCTTTCAATTATCTCTTTCGGTGTTTTGAACTTCAGTGTCTTTCTCGGTCTGTTGTTTAGCTGAGCAGCAACCAGATCTAGTTCATGTTGAGTATATT
>NZ_JBIMRC010000033.1:0-26239 GCF_043945575.1 Enterobacter cloacae complex sp. 2024EL-00214
TAATGCCAGGCGACAACATCAAGATGGTTGTGACGCTGATCCACCCAATCGCGATGGACGACGGTCTGCGTTTCGCAATCCGTGAAGGCGGCCGTACCGTTGGCGCGGGCGTTGTTGCTAAAGTTCTGGGCTAATTAATTATCCCTGAATAAAAAAGGACGCTTCGGCGTCCTTTTTGTTTTCTGCAGTTCTGTACCTGTCACAAGTTTTCGCATTTTTTGTCCGCCCCCGCCCCGTATCCTGTCGTTTGTGCTATTGTAATCATAACCATTCTCACTTACAATTTGCGCATATTTTGAACGGGAGTGTTTATGTACGTTTGTTTATGTAATGGTGTAAGTGACAAAAAAATACGTCAGGCCGTTCGCCAGTTCCAGCCTCAGTCGTTCCAGCAACTTCGCAAATTTGTTCCAGTGGGAAATCAATGCGGTAAGTGCGTTCGCGCAGCGCGTGAGATCATGCAGGACGAATTGATGCAGATCCCGGAGTTCAAAGAGATCGCATAACCCTCCATCTTTTTTTTGACATCCCTGTAGCCCGATCTACGCTTCAATGAGTGGAAGCGGAGGGACTATATAATGAAAGGTGATGTTAAAATCATAAGTTATCTCAATAAATTATTGGGAAATGAGCTTGTCGCAATCAACCAGTATTTTCTCCATGCAAGAATGTTCAAAAACTGGGGGCTGACTCGCCTCAACGATGTTGAATACCATGAATCCATTGATGAGATGAAACACGCCGATAAATATATTGAGCGTATTTTATTCCTTGAAGGCCTTCCCAATCTGCAGGATCTCGGCAAGCTTGGCATCGGTGAAGATGTGGAAGAGATGCTGCGTTCCGACCTTGCGCTGGAACTTGATGGCGCAAAAGATCTTCGTGAAGCCATTGCCTATGCGGATAGTGTTCATGACTACGTTAGCCGCGATATGATGATCCAGATCCTGATCGATGAGGAAGGCCACATCGACTGGCTAGAAACTGAGTTGGATCTCATCGGCAAAATTGGTTTGCAGAACTACCTTCAGTCGCAAATTAAAGTGGAAGAGTAATCAGGTTCTGCCAGCCGATACATAAACCCGCTGCCGCCAGAAATGGCCCGAAAGGCAGTGGGTTTTTTAATATCTGTTTCTCAGGCTTTAACAAAGAGAGAACAAGAAGGTACAGAAGTGCCATGAGTGCGGCAACGAGTGCCAGTACCGGCAAAATACACCATCCATGCCATGCTCCTAATGTCGCCAGGTATTTTACATCACCGTAGCCCATCCCTTCCCGGCGGCACATAAGCCGATAACCCCAGTAGAGAACTGCAAACCCGATGTACCCCGCCATCGCCCCGACCACTGCGCTCGGGAGAAAATCAGGATGGATGCAAAGTTGATAGGCCAGGCCGGCCCATAACAGTGGGCAGAGAAATTTATCAGGGAGAGTACCGGAGCGAATATCTTCACGCACCAGTAAACCTGAAAGCGAAAAATAGGTCAGCAGAAAGGGGAGGGTAGCAAGCATGATGTAAACCTCAATTAACGTTTCAGGGCATGCTCTCCGTATTGCGAATGCCTGGCAATGTGTAAACAGAGGAATTGCGTAGTCGTTTCAGAAGAAGAGGCTACGGACGATACATTACTTAAAATGTTGCGAAGTCCTACGCACAGAGAGCCTTTGGCGCTTAATTTCTAAACGGTACTTGCGTCTTGCCCAGATTTACGTATAATGCGCGGGCTTGTCGTAATTGACGGCGGGTTCAATCTGAACCGGAGTAACAGAATTTTGTTGCTCAACAATGCTCCCAATTGGGGAGCTACGTAAGAACGGTTACACTCTCCCATCAATCGTAATGGGTTTGAGGAGTAATCATTTTCGTTTATAAAATAATTGGAGCTCTGGTCTCATGCAGAACCAAAGAATCCGTATCCGCCTTAAAGCGTTTGATCATCGTCTGATCGATCAATCAACCGCGGAAATCGTCGAGACTGCTAAGCGCACTGGTGCGCAAGTCCGTGGTCCGATCCCGCTGCCGACCCGCAAAGAGCGCTTCACCGTTCTGATCTCTCCGCACGTTAACAAAGACGCGCGTGATCAGTACGAAATCCGCACTCACAAGCGTCTGGTTGACATCGTTGAGCCAACCGAGAAAACCGTTGATGCTCTGATGCGTCTGGATCTGGCTGCCGGTGTAGACGTGCAGATCAGCCTGGGTTAATCAGGTCATCGAGCGATTGAGAGGTTGAAACAATGATTGGTTTAGTCGGTAAAAAAGTGGGTATGACCCGCATCTTCACTGAAGATGGCGTTTCTATCCCAGTAACCGTAATCGAAGTTGAAGCAAACCGCGTTACTCAGGTTAAAGATCTGGCTAACGATGGCTACCGCGCTGTTCAGGTGACCACTGGTGCTAAAAAAGCTAACCGTGTAACCAAACCAGAAGCGGGTCACTTCGCTAAAGCTGGCGTTGAAGCTGGCCGTGGTCTGTGGGAATTCCGTCTTGCTGAAGGCGAAGAGTTCACCGTAGGTCAGGACATTAGCGTTGAGCTGTTTGCTGACGTTAAAAAAGTTGACGTAACCGGTACCTCTAAAGGTAAAGGTTTTGCTGGTACCGTTAAGCGCTGGAACTTCCGTACCCAGGACGCTACTCACGGTAACTCCTTGTCTCACCGCGTTCCGGGTTCTATCGGTCAGAACCAGACTCCGGGCAAAGTGTTCAAAGGCAAGAAAATGGCAGGTCAGCTGGGTAACGAACGTGTAACCGTTCAGAGCCTGGACGTAGTACGTGTTGACGCTGAGCGCAACCTGCTGCTGGTTAAAGGTGCGGTTCCGGGTGCAACCGGTAGCGACCTGATCGTTAAACCAGCTGTGAAGGCGTAAGGGGATAGCAATGGAATTAGTATTGAAAGACGCGCAGAGCGCGCTGACTGTTTCCGAAACTACCTTCGGTCGTGATTTCAACGAAGCGCTGGTTCACCAGGTTGTTGTTGCTTATGCAGCTGGTGCTCGTCAGGGTACTCGTGCTCAGAAGACTCGTGCTGAAGTAACTGGTTCCGGCAAAAAGCCGTGGCGCCAGAAAGGTACCGGCCGTGCGCGTTCAGGTTCTATCAAGAGCCCGATCTGGCGTTCAGGTGGCGTGACCTTCGCTGCGCGTCCGCAGGACCACAGTCAAAAAGTTAACAAAAAGATGTACCGCGGCGCGCTGAAAAGCATCCTGTCCGAGCTGGTACGTCAGGATCGTCTGATCGTTGTCGAGAAGTTCTCTGTAGAAGCGCCTAAAACTAAGCTGCTGGCTCAGAAACTGAAAGACATGGCTCTGGAAGATGTGCTGATCATCACCGGTGAGCTGGACGAGAACCTGTTCCTGGCCGCACGTAACCTGCACAAGGTTGACGTACGTGACGCGACTGGTATCGACCCGGTTAGCCT
The DNA here is from genome assembly GCF_043945575.1 of Enterobacter cloacae complex sp. 2024EL-00214. Lineage (NCBI taxonomy): Bacteria > Pseudomonadati > Pseudomonadota > Gammaproteobacteria > Enterobacterales > Enterobacteriaceae > Enterobacter > Enterobacter cloacae complex sp. 2024EL-00214. Next base: position 3,418 of record NZ_JBIMRC010000033.1, read on the forward strand.
GATCGCCTTCGACAAAGTCGTAATGACTGCTGATGCTGTTAAGCAAGTTGAGGAGATGCTGGCATGATTCGTGAAGAACGTCTGCTGAAGGTGCTGCGTGCACCGCACGTTTCTGAAAAAGCGTCTACTGCGATGGAAAAAACTAACACCATCGTTCTCAAAGTTGCTAAAGACGCGACCAAAGCAGAGATCAAAGCTGCTGTGCAGAAACTGTTTGAAGTCGAAGTCGAAGTCGTTAACACCCTGGTAGTTAAAGGGAAAGTTAAACGTCACGGACAGCGTATCGGTCGTCGTAGCGACTGGAAAAAAGCTTACGTCACCCTGAAAGAAGGCCAGAATCTGGACTTCGTTGGCGGCGCTGAGTAAGTCGGAGGAGTAATACAATGGCAGTTGTTAAATGTAAACCGACATCTCCGGGTCGTCGCCACGTAGTTAAAGTGGTTAACCCTGAGCTGCACAAGGGCAAACCTTTTGCTCCGTTGCTGGAAAAAAACAGCAAATCCGGTGGTCGTAACAACAATGGCCGTATCACCACTCGTCACATCGGTGGTGGCCACAAGCAGGCTTATCGTATTGTTGACTTCAAACGCAACAAAGACGGTATCCCAGCAGTTGTTGAGCGTCTTGAGTACGATCCGAACCGTTCCGCGAACATCGCGCTGGTTCTGTACAAAGACGGCGAACGCCGTTACATCCTGGCCCCTAAAGGCCTGAAAGCTGGCGACCAGATTCAGTCTGGCGTTGATGCTGCAATCAAAGCAGGCAACACCCTGCCGATGCGCAATATCCCGGTTGGTTCTACCGTTCATAACGTAGAAATGAAACCAGGTAAAGGCGGTCAGCTGGCGCGTTCCGCTGGTACTTACGTTCAGATCGTTGCACGTGATGGTGCTTATGTCACCCTGCGTCTGCGTTCTGGTGAAATGCGTAAAGTCGAAGCAGACTGCCGCGCTACTCTGGGCGAAGTTGGCAATGCTGAGCATATGCTGCGCGTTCTGGGTAAAGCTGGTGCTGCACGCTGGCGTGGTGTTCGTCCTACCGTACGCGGTACTGCGATGAACCCAGTAGACCACCCACATGGTGGTGGTGAAGGTCGTAACTTTGGTAAGCACCCGGTAACTCCGTGGGGCGTTCAGACCAAAGGTAAGAAGACCCGCAGCAACAAGCGTACTGATAAATTTATCGTACGTCGCCGTAGCAAATAATTTTAGAGGATAAGCCATGCCACGTTCTCTCAAGAAAGGTCCTTTTATTGACCTGCACTTGCTGAAGAAGGTAGAGAAAGCGGTGGAAAGCGGAGACAAGAAGCCCCTGCGCACTTGGTCCCGTCGTTCAACGATCTTTCCTAACATGATCGGTTTGACCATCGCTGTCCATAATGGTCGTCAGCACGTTCCAGTCTTTGTTACCGACGAAATGGTTGGTCACAAACTGGGTGAATTCGCACCGACTCGTACTTATCGCGGCCATGCTGCTGATAAAAAAGCGAAGAAGAAATAAGGTAGGAGGAAGAGATGGAAACTTTAGCTCAACATCGCCATGCTCGTTCTTCTGCACAGAAGGTTCGCCTTGTTGCTGACCTGATTCGCGGTAAGAAAGTGTCGCAGGCCCTGGACATCCTGACCTATACCAACAAGAAAGCTGCGGTATTGGTCAAGAAAGTACTGGAATCTGCCATTGCTAACGCTGAACACAACGATGGCGCTGACATCGACGATCTGAAAGTCGCGAAAATTTTCGTAGATGAAGGCCCAAGCATGAAGCGCATTATGCCGCGTGCGAAAGGTCGTGCAGATCGCATCCTGAAGCGCACCAGCCACATTACTGTGGTTGTGTCCGATCGCTGAGACTCTGGAGACTAGCAATGGGTCAGAAAGTACATCCTAATGGTATTCGCCTGGGTATTGTAAAACCATGGAACTCTACCTGGTTTGCGAACACCAAAGAATTCGCTGACAACCTGGACAGCGATTTTAAAGTACGTCAGTACCTGACTAAGGAACTGGCTAAAGCGTCCGTATCTCGTATCGTTATCGAGCGTCCGGCTAAGAGCATTCGTGTAACCATCCACACTGCTCGTCCTGGCATCGTGATCGGTAAGAAAGGCGAAGACGTAGAAAAACTGCGCAAGGTCGTAGCGGATATCGCTGGCGTTCCTGCACAGATCAATATCGCTGAAGTTCGTAAGCCTGAACTGGACGCTAAATTGGTTGCTGACAGCATCACTTCTCAGCTGGAACGTCGTGTTATGTTCCGTCGTGCTATGAAGCGTGCTGTACAGAACGCAATGCGTCTGGGCGCTAAAGGTATCAAAGTTGAAGTTAGCGGCCGTCTGGGCGGCGCGGAAATCGCACGTACCGAATGGTACCGTGAAGGTCGCGTACCGCTGCACACTCTGCGTGCTGACATCGACTACAACACCTCTGAAGCGCACACCACTTACGGTGTAATCGGCGTTAAGGTATGGATCTTCAAAGGTGAGATCCTGGGTGGTATGGCTGCTGTTGAACAACCGGAACCGGCTGCTCAACCTAAAAAGCAGCAGCGTAAAGGCCGTAAATAAGGAGCGTCGCTGATGTTACAACCAAAGCGTACAAAATTCCGTAAAGTGCACAAAGGCCGCAACCGTGGTCTGGCGCAGGGTACGGATGTTAGCTTCGGCACTTTCGGTCTGAAAGCTGTTGGCCGTGGTCGTCTGACTGCACGTCAGATCGAAGCAGCACGTCGTGCAATGACCCGTGCAGTTAAGCGTCAAGGTAAGATCTGGATCCGTGTATTCCCGGACAAACCGATCACCGAGAAGCCGCTGGAAGTTCGTATGGGTAAAGGTAAAGGTAACGTGGAGTACTGGGTTGCCTTGATTCAGCCGGGTAAAGTCCTGTATGAAATGGACGGTGTTCCGGAAGAGCTGGCCCGTGAAGCCTTCGGCCTGGCAGCAGCGAAACTGCCTATCAAAACCACCTTTGTAACTAAGACGGTGATGTAATGAAAGCAAAAGAGCTGCGTGAAAAAAGCGTTGAAGAGCTGAACGCTGAGCTGCTGAACCTGCTGCGTGAGCAGTTCAACCTGCGTATGCAGGCTGCAAGTGGCCAGCTGCAACAGACTCACCTGCTGAAGCAAGTGCGTCGCAATGTTGCGCGCGTTAAGACTTTACTGACTCAGAAGGCGGGTGCGTAATGACCGATAAAATCCGTACTCTGCAAGGTCGTGTTGTTAGCGACAAAATGGAGAAATCCATCGTTGTTGCTATCGAACGTATTGTGAAACACCCGATCTACGGTAAATTCATCAAGCGTACGACCAAACTGCACGTACATGACGAGAACAACGAATGTGGTATCGGCGACAAGGTTGAAATCCGTGAATGCCGTCCACTGTCCAAGACTAAGTCCTGGACGCTGGTTCGCGTTGTAGAGAAAGCGGTTCTGTAATACAGTACGCATTCTCAATACGAATAAACGGCTCAGCGATGAGCCGTTTATTTTTTCTACCCATATTGTAGAAGCGGTGTTATAATGCCGCGCCCTCGATATGGGGCTTTTTAACGGCTCTGATTTTAGAGTCTCAGGTAGTAGTTGACATTAGCGGAGCACTAAAATGATCCAAGAACAGACTATGCTGAACGTCGCCGACAACTCCGGTGCACGTCGCGTAATGTGTATCAAGGTTCTGGGTGGCTCGCACCGTCGCTACGCAGGCGTAGGCGACATCATCAAGATCACCATCAAGGAAGCAATTCCACGTGGTAAGGTCAAAAAAGGTGATGTGCTGAAGGCGGTAGTGGTGCGCACCAAGAAGGGTGTTCGTCGCCCTGACGGTTCTGTCATTCGCTTCGATGGTAATGCATGCGTTATTCTGAACAATAACAGCGAGCAGCCAATCGGCACGCGTATCTTTGGGCCGGTAACTCGTGAACTTCGTAATGAAAAGTTCATGAAAATTATCTCTCTGGCACCAGAAGTACTCTAAGGAGCGAATCATGGCAGCGAAAATCCGTCGTGATGACGAAGTTATCGTGTTAACCGGTAAAGATAAAGGTAAACGCGGTAAAGTAAAAAATGTTCTGTCTTCCGGCAAACTTGTCGTTGAAGGTATCAACCTGGTTAAGAAACATCAGAAGCCGGTTCCGGCCCTGAACCAACCAGGCGGCATCGTTGAAAAAGAAGCTGCTATTCAGGTTTCTAACGTTGCAATCTTCAATGCGGCTACCGGCAAGGCTGACCGTGTAGGCTTTAGATTCGAAGACGGCAAAAAAGTCCGTTTCTTCAAGTCTAACAGCGAAACTATCAAGTAATTTGGAGTAGTACGATGGCGAAACTGCATGATTACTACAAAGACGAAGTAGTTAACAAACTCATGACTGAGTTTAACTACAATTCTGTCATGCAAGTCCCTCGGGTCGAGAAGATCACCCTGAACATGGGTGTTGGTGAAGCGATCGCTGACAAGAAACTGCTGGATAACGCAGCAGCTGACCTGACAGCAATCTCCGGTCAAAAGCCGTTGATCACCAAAGCACGCAAATCAGTTGCAGGCTTCAAAATCCGTCAGGGCTATCCGATCGGCTGTAAAGTAACTCTGCGTGGCGAACGCATGTGGGAGTTCTTTGAGCGTCTGATCACTATTGCTGTTCCACGTATCCGTGACTTCCGTGGCTTGTCCGCTAAGTCTTTCGACGGTCGTGGTAACTACAGCATGGGTGTCCGTGAGCAGATCATCTTCCCAGAAATCGACTACGATAAAGTCGACCGCGTGCGTGGTTTGGATATTACCATTACCACTACTGCGAAATCTGACGAAGAAGGCCGTGCTCTGCTGGCTGCCTTTGACTTCCCGTTCCGCAAGTAAGGTAGGGTTACTGAATGGCTAAGCAATCAATGAAAGCACGCGAAGTAAAGCGCGTAGCTTTAGCTGATAAATTCTTCGCTAAACGCGCTGAACTGAAAGCGATCATTTCTGATGTGAACGCTTCCGACGAAGATCGTTGGAATGCTGTTCTCAAGCTGCAGTCTCTGCCGCGTGATTCCAGCCCGTCTCGTCAGCGTAACCGCTGTCGTCAAACAGGTCGTCCGCATGGTTATGTGGGCAAGTTTGGGTTGAGCCGTATCAAACTGCGTGAAGCCGCCATGCGCGGTGAAGTACCAGGCTTGAAAAAGGCTAGCTGGTAATTACCAATTGAATCACGGGAGTAAAGACAGATGAGCATGCAAGATCCGATCGCGGATATGCTGACCCGTATCCGTAACGGTCAGGCCGCGAACAAAGTTGCGGTCACCATGCCTTCCGCCAAGCTGAAAGTGGCAATTGCCAACGTGCTGAAGGAAGAAGGTTTTATCGAAGATTTTAAAGTTGAAGGCGACACCAAGCCGGAACTGGAACTTACTCTTAAGTATTTCCAGGGTAAAGCTGTTGTAGAAAGCATTCAGCGTGTCAGCCGCCCAGGCCTGCGCATCTATAAGAAAAAAGATGAGCTGCCTAAAGTTATGGCTGGTCTGGGTATCGCAGTTGTTTCTACCTCTAAAGGTGTTATGACTGATCGTGCAGCGCGCCAGGCTGGTCTTGGTGGCGAAATTATCTGCTACGTAGCCTAATCGGAGGAAAAAATGTCTCGTGTTGCTAAAGCACCGGTCGTTATTCCTGCCGGCGTTGATGTAAAAATCGACGGTCAGGTTATTACGATCAAAGGTAAAAACGGCGAGCTGACTCGTACCCTCAACAATGCTGTTGAAGTTAAACATGCAGATAACGCTCTGACCTTCGGTCCACGTGATGGTTTCGTGGATGGATGGGCTCAGGCTGGTACCGCGCGTGCCCTGCTGAACTCAATGGTTGTTGGTGTTACCGAAGGCTTCACTAAAAAGCTTCAGCTGGTTGGTGTAGGTTATCGTGCAGCTATCAAAGGGAATGCAGTAGGCCTGTCTCTGGGCTTCTCACATCCTGTTGAGCATCCGCTGCCGGCCGGTATCACTGCAGAATGCCCGACTCAGACTGAAATCGTGCTGAAAGGCGCTGATAAACAGCTGATCGGTCAGGTTGCAGCAGATCTGCGCGCCTACCGTCGTCCTGAGCCTTACAAAGGCAAGGGTGTTCGTTACGCCGACGAAGTCGTGCGTACCAAAGAGGCTAAGAAGAAGTAAGGTAACACTATGGATAAGAAATCTGCTCGTATCCGTCGTGCGACCCGCGCACGCCGCAAGCTCAAAGAGCTGGGTGCAACTCGCCTGGTGGTACATCGTACCCCGCGTCATATTTACGCACAGGTAATTGCACCGAACGGTTCTGAAGTTCTGGTAGCTGCTTCTACTGTAGAAAAAGCTATCGCAGAACAATTGAAGTACACCGGTAACAAAGACGCTGCTGCAGCTGTAGGTAAAGCTGTTGCTGAACGCGCTCTGGAAAAAGGCATCAGCAATGTATCCTTTGACCGTTCCGGGTTCCAATATCATGGTCGTGTCCAGGCACTGGCAGATGCTGCCCGTGAAGCTGGCCTTCAGTTCTAAGGTAGAGGTGTAAGATGGCTCACATCGAAAAACAAGCTGGCGAACTGCAGGAAAAGCTGATCGCGGTAAACCGCGTATCTAAAACCGTTAAAGGTGGTCGTATTTTCTCCTTCACAGCTCTGACTGTAGTAGGCGATGGTAACGGTCGCGTTGGTTTTGGTTACGGTAAAGCGCGTGAAGTTCCAGCAGCGATCCAGAAAGCGATGGAAAAAGCCCGTCGCAATATGATTAACGTCGCGCTGAACAACGGCACCCTGCAGCACCCAGTTAAAGGTGTTCACACGGGTTCTCGTGTTTTCATGCAGCCAGCTTCAGAAGGTACCGGTATCATCGCCGGTGGTGCAATGCGCGCCGTTCTGGAAGTTGCTGGAGTTCATAACGTTCTGGCTAAAGCCTATGGTTCCACCAACCCGATCAACGTGGTTCGTGCAACTATTGATGGCCTGGAAAATATGAATTCTCCAGAAATGGTCGCTGCCAAGCGTGGTAAATCCGTTGAAGAAATTCTGGGGTAATTGACCATGGCAAAGACTATTAAAATCACTCAAACCCGCAGTGCAATCGGTCGTCTGCCGAAACACAAGGCAACGCTGCTTGGCCTGGGTCTGCGTCGTATTGGTCATACCGTTGAGCGCGAGGATACTCCTGCTGTTCGCGGTATGGTCAACGCGGTTTACTTCATGGTTAAAGTTGAGGAGTAAGAGATGCGTTTAAATACTCTGTCTCCGGCCGAAGGCTCTAAAAAGGCGGGTAAACGCCTGGGTCGTGGTATCGGTTCTGGCCTCGGTAAAACCGGTGGTCGTGGTCACAAAGGTCAGAATTCTCGTTCTGGCGGTGGCGTACGTCGCGGTTTCGAGGGTGGTCAGATGCCACTGTACCGTCGTCTGCCGAAGTTCGGCTTCACCTCTCGCAAAGCAGCGATCACAGCGGAAATCCGTCTGTCTGACCTGGCGAAAGTTGAAGGCGGCGTTGTAGACCTGAACACGCTGAAAGCGGCTAACATTATCGGTATCCAGATCGAGTTCGCGAAAGTGATCCTGGCTGGTGAAGTATCTACTCCGGTAACTGTTCGTGGCCTGCGTGTTACTAAAGGTGCTCGTGCTGCTATCGAAGCTGCTGGTGGTAAAATTGAGGAATAAGTAGCAGATGGCTAAGCAACCGGGATTAGATTTTCAAAGTGCCAAAGGTGGATTTGGCGAGCTGAAACGCAGACTGCTGTTTGTTATCGGCGCGCTGATTGTGTTCCGTGTTGGCTCTTTTATTCCGATCCCTGGTATCGATGCCGCTGTACTTGCCAAACTGCTTGAGCAACAGCGAGGCACCATCATTGAAATGTTTAACATGTTCTCTGGTGGTGCTCTCAGCCGTGCTTCTATCTTCGCTCTGGGTATTATGCCGTACATTTCGGCATCCATTATTATCCAGCTGTTGACGGTCGTTCATCCGGCCCTGGCAGAACTGAAGAAAGAAGGGGAGTCTGGACGTCGTAAGATTAGTCAGTACACCCGTTACGGTACTCTGGTGCTGGCAATATTCCAGTCGATCGGTATTGCTACCGGTCTGCCGAATATGCCTGGTATGCAGGGCCTGGTTTTAAACCCAGGCTTTGCATTCTACTTCACCGCTGTTGTAAGTCTGGTCACAGGGACGATGTTCCTGATGTGGCTCGGCGAACAGATTACTGAGCGTGGTATCGGTAACGGTATCTCAATCATTATCTTCGCCGGTATTGTCGCGGGTCTCCCGCCAGCCATCGCCCATACTATCGAGCAAGCGCGTCAAGGCGACCTGCACTTCCTCCTGTTGCTGTTGGTTGCAGTATTAGTATTTGCAGTGACGTTCTTTGTTGTCTTCGTAGAACGTGGTCAACGCCGCATTGTGGTGAACTACGCTAAACGTCAGCAAGGTCGTCGTGTCTATGCTGCACAGAGCACACATTTACCGCTGAAAGTGAATATGGCGGGGGTAATCCCGGCGATCTTCGCTTCCAGTATTATTCTGTTCCCGGCAACCATCGCGTCATGGTTCGGGGGCGGTACTGGTTGGAACTGGCTGACAACAATTTCGCTGTATTTGCAGCCTGGGCAACCACTTTATGTGTTACTCTATGCGTCTGCGATCATCTTCTTCTGTTTCTTCTACACGGCGTTGGTCTTCAACCCGCGTGAAACAGCAGATAACCTGAAGAAGTCCGGTGCATTTGTACCAGGAATTCGTCCGGGAGAGCAAACGGCGAAGTATATCGATAAAGTAATGACTCGCCTGACTTTGGTTGGTGCGCTTTATATTACTTTTATCTGCCTGATCCCGGAGTTCATGCGTGATGCAATGAAAGTGCCGTTCTACTTCGGTGGGACCTCGCTGCTTATCGTTGTTGTCGTGATTATGGACTTTATGGCTCAAGTGCAAACTCTGATGATGTCCAGTCAGTATGAGTCTGCATTGAAGAAGGCGAACCTGAAAGGCTACGGCCGCTAACTGGTCGCCTGAGAAGTTACGGAGAGTAAAAATGAAAGTTCGTGCTTCCGTCAAGAAATTATGCCGTAACTGCAAAATCGTTAAGCGTGATGGCGTCATCCGTGTGATTTGCAGTGCCGAGCCGAAGCATAAACAGCGCCAAGGCTGATTATTTCGCATATTTTTCTTGCAAAGTTGGGTTGAGCTGGCTAGATTAGCCAGCCAATCTTTTGTATGTCTGTACGTTTCCATTTGAGTATCCTGAAAACGGGCTTTTCAGCATGGTACGTACATATTAAATAGTAGGAGTGCATAGTGGCCCGTATAGCAGGCATTAACATTCCTGATCAGAAACATGCTGTGATCGCATTAACTTCGATCTACGGCGTCGGCAAGACCCGTTCTAAAGCCATTCTGGCTGCAGCGGGTATCGCTGAAGATGTTAAGATCAGTGAGCTGTCTGAAGAACAAATCGACACGCTGCGTGACGAAGTTGCCAAATTTGTCGTTGAAGGTGATCTGCGCCGTGAAATCAGCATGAGCATCAAGCGCCTGATGGATCTTGGTTGCTATCGCGGTTTGCGTCATCGTCGTGGTCTGCCAGTGCGCGGTCAGCGTACTAAGACCAACGCACGTACCCGTAAGGGTCCGCGCAAACCGATCAAGAAATAATCGGGGTGATTGAATAATGGCAAAGGCACCAGTTCGTGCACGTAAACGTGTAAGAAAACAAGTCTCTGACGGCGTGGCTCATATCCATGCTTCTTTCAACAACACCATCGTTACTATTACTGATCGTCAGGGTAACGCATTGGGTTGGGCAACAGCCGGTGGTTCCGGTTTCCGTGGTTCTCGCAAATCCACTCCGTTTGCAGCTCAGGTTGCAGCAGAGCGTTGCGCAGAAGCCGTAAAAGAATACGGCATCAAGAATCTGGAAGTTATGGTTAAAGGTCCGGGTCCGGGTCGTGAATCTACTGTTCGCGCTCTGAACGCCGCTGGTTTCCGCATCACTAATATTACTGATGTGACTCCGATCCCTCATAACGGTTGTCGTCCGCCGAAAAAACGTCGCGTATAACGCTCCGTTTTTTAGGTTAGTTGGAGATAGAAAATGGCAAGATATTTGGGTCCTAAGCTCAAGCTGAGCCGTCGTGAGGGCACCGACTTATTCCTTAAGTCTGGCGTTCGCGCGATCGATACCAAGTGTAAAATTGAACAAGCTCCTGGCCAGCACGGTGCGCGTAAACCGCGTCTGTCTGACTATGGTGTGCAGTTGCGTGAAAAGCAAAAAGTTCGCCGTATGTACGGTGTGCTGGAGCGTCAGTTCCGTAACTACTATAAAGAAGCAGCACGTCTGAAAGGCAACACAGGTGAAAACCTGCTGGCTCTGCTGGAAGGTCGTCTGGACAACGTTGTATACCGTATGGGCTTCGGCGCTACTCGTGCTGAATCACGCCAGCTGGTTAGCCACAAAGCAATCATGGTAAACGGTCGTGTTGTTAACATCGCTTCTTATCAGGTTAAAGCGAATGACGTTGTTAGCATTCGTGAGAAAGCGAAAAAGCAATCTCGCGTGAAAGCCGCTCTGGAGCTGGCTGAGCAGCGTGAAAAGCCAACCTGGCTGGAAGTTGATGCTGGCAAGATGGAAGGTACGTTCAAGCGTCAGCCAGAACGTTCTGATCTGTCTGCGGACATTAACGAACACCTGATCGTCGAGCTTTACTCCAAGTAAAGCTTAGTACCAAAGAGAGGACACAATGCAGGGTTCTGTGACAGAGTTTCTAAAACCGCGCCTGGTAGATATCGAGCAAGTGAGTTCGACGCACGCCAAGGTGACCCTTGAGCCTTTAGAGCGTGGCTTTGGCCATACTCTGGGTAACGCACTGCGCCGTATTCTGCTCTCATCGATGCCGGGTTGCGCGGTGACCGAGGTTGAGATTGATGGTGTACTTCATGAGTACAGCACCAAAGAAGGCGTTCAGGAAGATATCCTTGAAATCCTGCTCAACCTGAAAGGGCTGGCGGTGAGAGTTCAGGGTAAAGATGAAGTTATTCTTACTCTGAATAAATCTGGCATTGGCCCTGTGACTGCAGCCGACATCACCCACGACGGTGATGTTGAAATCGTCAAGCCGCAGCACGTGATCTGCCACCTGACCGATGAGAACGCAGCTATTAGCATGCGTATCAAAGTTCAGCGCGGTCGTGGTTATGTGCCGGCTTCTGCCCGAATTCATTCGGAAGAAGATGAGCGCCCAATCGGCCGTCTGCTGGTCGACGCATGCTACAGCCCTGTAGAGCGTATTGCCTACAATGTTGAAGCAGCGCGTGTAGAACAGCGTACCGACCTGGACAAGCTGGTCATCGAAATGGAAACCAACGGCACAATCGATCCTGAAGAGGCGATTCGTCGTGCGGCAACCATCCTGGCAGAACAACTGGAAGCTTTCGTTGACTTACGTGATGTACGTCAGCCGGAAGTGAAAGAAGAGAAACCAGAATTCGATCCGATCCTGCTGCGCCCTGTTGACGATCTCGAATTGACTGTCCGCTCTGCTAACTGCCTCAAGGCAGAAGCTATCCACTATATCGGTGATCTGGTACAGCGTACCGAGGTTGAGTTGCTGAAAACGCCGAACCTGGGTAAAAAATCTCTTACCGAGATTAAAGACGTGCTGGCTTCACGTGGTCTGTCTCTGGGCATGCGCCTGGAAAACTGGCCACCGGCAAGCATTGCTGACGAGTAACCGGATCACAGGTTAAGGTTTTACTGAGAAGGATAAGGTCATGCGCCATCGTAAGAGTGGTCGTCAACTGAACCGCAACAGCAGCCATCGCCAGGCTATGTTCCGCAACATGGCAGGTTCACTGGTTCGTCATGAAATCATCAAGACGACCCTGCCTAAAGCGAAAGAGCTGCGTCGCGTAGTTGAGCCGCTGATTACTCTTGCCAAGACTGACAGCGTTGCTAATCGTCGTCTGGCATTCGCCCGTACTCGTGATAACGAGATCGTGGCAAAACTGTTTAACGAACTGGGCCCGCGTTTCGCGAGCCGTGCCGGTGGTTACACTCGCATTCTGAAGTGTGGCTTCCGTGCAGGCGACAACGCGCCGATGGCTTACATCGAGCTGGTTGATCGTTCAGAGAAAGCAGAAGCTGCTGCAGAGTAATCTGCGGTAACGTAAAAAAACCCGCTCCGGCGGGTTTTTTTATATCCGCAGGATCCCCACTTATCTACAATGGCTGTATCTTTTCTGTTCATCCCCTGGAGCTCATGATGTGGTTGCTCGACCAGTGGGCAGAACGCCATATCAGCGATGCCCAAAGAAAAGGTGAATTCGATAATCTTCCTGGAAGCGGCGAGCCGCTAGTTCTGGACGATGATTCGCATATTGCACCCGAATTACGGGCTGGATACCGGTTACTTAAAAATGCAGGCTGTTTGCCACCTGAACTTGAACAGCGCAGAGAGGCCGTTGAGCTTACTGATTTACTTAAAGGTATTCGTAAGGATGACCCCAGGCATAGCGAACTTAGCCGACGCCTGGCACTGATTGAGCTTAAGCTCCGCCAGTCTGGCATGAATACTGACTTTTTGCATGGCGAGTATTGCGAAAGGTTGATGCAGAGAATAAACGAGGAGTAGTTATGTATCGTATTGGTGAGCTTGCAAAACTTGCTAACGTAACGCCGGATACAATCCGATACTATGAGAAACAGCAGATGATTGATCATGAGGTACGGACAGAAGGTGGATTCCGTCTCTATACCGACAATGATTTGCAACGTCTGCGGTTTATCCGTTACGCACGGCAGCTTGGCTTCACGCTGGAATCGATCCGTGAGTTATTATCGATCCGCATCGATCCTGAACATCATACCTGCCAGGAATCTAAAAGCATCGTGCAAGCCAGGCTTGATGAAGTTGAAGCACGTATTCAGGAACTTCAGACGATGCAGCGTTCACTGCAGCGATTAAATGACGCCTGTTGCGGTACTGCTCACAGCAGTATTTATTGCTCAATTCTGGAAGCTCTTGAACAGGGAGCCAGTGGAGAAAATCAGCATTGTTGATTTTTAGAACGCCCGGGTCTAGACTTCCGACGACTTAAACCAAACTCAGGAGAAATGATGAGTCACTATCAGCATACGAAGGGGCAAATTAAGGATAACGCCATTGAAGCTTTACTTCACGACCCGCTTTTCAGACAGCGTGTTGAGAAAAGTAAAAAAGGGAAAGGAAGTTATCTGCGTAAAAACAAACATGCAAAACGGGGTAACTGGGAGGCCAGTGGCAAGCAAGCGAATCGCTTATTTACCACTGGCCTTCCTGCTTTTAGCTACTGATTAAGAGCGGCTATTTTGCTCTTTTAACAGGTCGCGAATTTCAGTCAGCAAGACTTCTTCTTTCGTTGGTGCTGGCGCTGCAGCCGGTTCTTCTTTTTTACGGTTAAGCTTGTTGATGAGCTTGATGGCCATAAAAATGGCGAACGCCACGATCACGAAATCAAATATGTTCTGAATAAACACGCCGTAATGCATTACAACCGCCGGGACATCCCCCTGCGCATCCCTGAGCGTGACGGCGAATTGTTTGAAATCAATCCCCCCGATCAGCAATCCTAAAGGTGGCATGATAATGTCGGCCACTAATGATGAAACGATCTTACCGAACGCTGCACCAATAATGACACCTACAGCCAGATCCACCACATTCCCGCGCATCGCAAATTCGCGAAATTCTTTAATAAAACTCATTATGTTCTCCTTGTGCCAGCTGACGGTTATAAGTTTAACAAATGATTAGCCAATTTCCATTGGAGATAAATAAACCTTATGAAAAATAAAAGGCATATAAATTAAATGGTTAATGTGCGGGTGCTCTTTTACAGGCACCCGAATCATTAAAGGAAGAATGGACTTGGCTGGAATAAACGTTCGACGTCGGTAATAAACTTTTTGTCGGTAAGGAACATAATGACGTGGTCACCTTGCTCGATACGTAAATTATCATTGGCGATCATGACATCATTTCCACGTACTACGGCCCCAATGATCGTGCCTGGCGGCAATTTAATTTCATCTATGGAGCGACCCACAACGCGTGACGTGGTTTCATCCCCGTGCGCGACCGCTTCAATGGCTTCAGCGACACCACGGCGAAGCGATGAAACACCGACAATATCTGCTTTACGGACATGACTGAGCAATGCGGAAATTGTGGCTTGCTGCGGTGAAATGGCGATATCAATCACGCTTCCCTGAACAAGGTCGACGTAGGCACGGCGCTGGATAAGCACCATGACCTTTTTTGCCCCCATACGTTTGGCGAGCATAGCGGACATAATATTCGCTTCGTCGTCGTTGGTGACGGCAATGAAGAGATCAACTTGATCAATATGTTCTTCGGCCAGTAATTCCTGATCCGATGCGTCACCATAAAACACGATCGTGTTCTGTAACTTTTCCGCCAGTTCAGATGCGCGTTGCTGATCGCGTTCGATCAACTTCACGCTGTAATCTTTCTCAAGTCGACGAGCCAGGCCCGCGCCGATATTGCCCCCGCCGACCAGCATAATACGCTTGTACGGCTTTTCTAGACGCTGAAGCTCACTCATCACGGCACGGATATGCTGCGACGCGGCAATAAAGAAGACCTCATCGCCAGCTTCCACAATGGTGGAGCCTTGCGGGCGGATAGGTCTGTCATGGCGGAAAATGGCCGCGACGCGGGTGTCGATATGAGGCATGTGCTCGCGCATGGTAGACAGTGCGTTACCGATCAATGGTCCACCGTAATAGGCTTTAACCACGGCCAGGCTCACTTTCCCTTCGGCAAAGTTAACAACCTGCAAAGCACCCGGGTACTCGATCAGGCGGTATATATTGTCGATAACCAGTTGTTCTGGCGCAATCAGATGGTCGATAGGTACGGCTTCTGAATTAAACAGTTTTTCTGCGTCCCGGACATAGTCCGGGGAGCGAATACGGGCAATCCTGTTCGGCGTGTTGAACAGTGAATAGGCCACCTGGCACGCAACCATATTGGTTTCGTCCGAACTGGTTACTGCAACCAGCATGTCGGCATCATCGGCTCCGGCCTCGCGAAGCACGCGTGGGTGTGAACCGTGGCCCTGTACAACGCGGAGGTCAAATTTGTCCTGCAAAACGCGTAGCCGATCGCCATTCGTATCGACGATCGTGATATCGTTGTTTTCGCCGACAAGATTTTCCGCCAGCGTCCCGCCAACCTGTCCTGCGCCCAGAATGATAATTTTCATCTCTCGTGACCTGTTCTCAACATCACTCTTTGATTAGCTTAGCGTAAAAGAAGCCATCACCTTCTTCTGCGCCAGGCAGGTTTTGCTGACCAGGACGCTCTGGCGTCCCTGTGTCATGCAGTGCAGCATCAGGGGTACGTTTAAGGAAGGCTGCAATTTGCTGGCTGTTTTCTTCCGGAAGTATGGAACATGTTGCATAGACCAGCGTCCCGCCTGATTTCAGATGCGGCCAGATGGCGTCGAGAATTTCAGATTGCAGCTGAGCAAGCTCTGGAATATCACGATCGCGACGTAGCCACTTGATATCAGGATGACGACGAATCACGCCGGTTGCGGAGCAGGGGGCATCCAGCAAAATACGGTCGAACTGCGTCTCGCCACACCATTCTGCAGGTTTACGCCCATCGCCCTGTTTGACCTGCGCTTTCATCCCCAGACGCTTCAGGTTGTCATAGACGCGTGACAGACGCTGTTCATCGACATCTACTGCCATCACGTTAGCTTGCGGAGCGACTTCCAGAATATGGGTTGTTTTGCCGCCAGGTGCGGCGCAAAGATCGAGGATCTGCTCACCGTTTTTCGGTTCAAGCCATGTCATGCAGCCCTGTGCCGAGGCGTCCTGTACGGTCACCCAACCCTCTTCAAAACCGGGTAGTACATGTACTGGCGCTGGGGAGGCTAAACGAACGGCGTCAGGGTAGGCCTCATGGGGGAATCCACTCATCCCGGCTTCTTCCAGTAAAGCCAGCCATGCGTCTCGGGTATGGTGGTTACGGTTGACGCGCAGCCACATCGGTGGACGTTGGTTATTGGCGTCAGCAATGTTCTGCCACTGTTGTGGATACGCTTTCTTAAGACGCTTCAGAAGCCAGTCAGGGTGCAGGAAACGTGTTTCGCTTTGAGCAAATTCAGCCAGAAGCTCTTCCTGCTGTCGCTGGAACTGGCGTAATACCCCGTTGATCAATCCTTTCAGCTGCGGGCGTTTAATCGCAACGGCACCTTCCACCGTTTCAGCGAGCGCAGCATGAGGCGGGATACGGGTATGAAGAAGCTGATAGAAGCCAACCATGATCAAGTAATGCACGGTACGTTGCTTACCCGTCATTGGGCGTGACATCAGCTTATTAATCAACCACTCAAGCTGAGAAAGGGTGCGCAGGACGCCAAAACACAGCTCCTGAAGCAGTGCTTTGTCTTTATCGGACACTTTTTGTTGTAGTGGAGGCAGGACATTGCTCAGTGACTGACCCTGCTCGACAACTTGCTCAACGGCCTGTGCCGCCAGACTGCGTAGATTTTGTTTTTTCATAACCGTAAAAATAAAAATGCCCGGAAACTCCGGGCCTTAAGAAGAAATTTGCTCAGGCAAGACGATTGCCAGGGATAAACCACTCGCGACGAGAATTTAATAGATCCTGAGCGCTCATCGCTTTCTTACCCGCAGGTTGCAGTGACTCAAGATTCAAAATACCTTCTGAGGTCGCGACCTGGATGCCTTGCTTGTTCGCTTCGACGATCGTTCCTGGAGCCGCAGACACACTGCTGTCAATCACAGAGGCCTTCCAGACTTTTACCGGTTGGTCATCAATCATCATCCAGCTCATTGGCCACGGATTAAAGGCGCGAATGCAACGTTCAAGCTGAGCAGCAGGTAGTGACCAGTCAATCTGAGCCTCTTCTTTGCTCAGTTTTTCTGCATAGGTCACCAGCGCTTCATCCTGAACTTCAGGTTTTGCAGTGTTATCAGCAAGCTGCTGCAAGGTTTCGATAAGACCCTGCGGACCAAGATCTGCCAGTTTGTCGTATAGCGTGGCACTGGTATCGTCTGCAGTGATTGGACAGGCCAGTTTATACAGCATGTCGCCCGTGTCTAAACCTACGTCCATCTTCATGATTGTGACGCCAGTTTCAGCATCGCCTGCCCACAGAGAGCGTTGAATAGGTGCCGCCCCGCGCCAGCGAGGGAGCAGAGAACCATGAACGTTGATACAACCCAGGTGCGGCATATCAAGCACGCTTTTTGGCAGAATTAAGCCGTAAGCGACTACCACCATCACGTCAGCGTTCAGGTCAGCGACTAACTGTTGATTTTCCTGAGGGCGTAAGGATGCAGGCTGAAAAACAGGTAATCCATGTTCTTCGGCCAATACCTTTACCGGGCTCGGCATCAGCTTTTTACCGCGACCAGCAGGGCGGTCCGGTTGAGTAAAGACACCCACAACCTGGTGGCCAGAAGATAGCAGCGCGTCAAGATGACGCGCTGCAAAATCAGGGGTGCCCGCGAAGATAATACGTAGTGTTTTAGACACGTTATTCCTTGTATCCGGGGGGACGTTATGCGCGAGAGCGCAAACGATCCAGTTTCTCTACTTTCTGACGAATACGCTGCTGTTTCAGCGGAGAGAGATAATCGATAAACAGTTTACCGACCAGGTGATCCATCTCATGCTGAATACAAATTGCGAGCAGGTCGTCTGCTTCCAGTTCGAATGGGTTACCGTCACGATCCAGGGCGCGAATTTTGATTTTCTCGGCACGCGGCACTAAAGCGCGCTGTTCTGGAATGGACAGACAACCTTCCTCAATACCTGTTTCGCCACTCTTCTCGAGCAACTCAGGGTTGATAAGCACCAGTCGACCGTCGCGATTCTCTGATACATCAATCACGATAATTCGTTTGTGAATGTCTACCTGCGTTGCCGCAAGGCCAATACCTTCTTCGGTATACATGGTATCGAACATATCATCGACGATACGCTGAATTTCTGCATTCACTTCTTTAACCGGTTCAGCGACGATGCGAAGGCGCTCGTCCGGAATATGTAACACTTGCAAAACTGCCATAAATTTCCAGAGTCGTGTTCAGGAGTTGATAAGAATATTACCTCTATTCTAGACAAATCCCCCATCGATTGACAGCATCAGTGACCAATCGCAAAGATTGCTGAGGCTGCTTATGGCAGGGAAAAGGATGACATCCACAGAGATATGGTTACGGTTAATCAACATAGGTTCACTATGTGGTGATGCGATGCTGGAAGCGGCATCATGGCTGCTTAAGCAGTCAACGATCGATGGTGCAGCTATCAGAGAGGCCGGGTTGTCGGTAACACAGGCAAAGCGGTTTTTTGCGCTCGGTGAACATGAGCTTGAGTGCAGCCTGGTGTGGCTTGAACAGCCTGGAAACCATCTGCTGACTGCAAATCATCCTCTTTATCCCCCTTTACTTCGCACTTTTCCTGATTATCCCGGGGCGCTATTCGTTAAAGGTAATCTTACCGCCCTCAGCGCTGTTCAACTGGCCGTGGTTGGAAGCCGTACGCCTTCCTGGTATGGCGAGCGCTGGGGGAAGATCCTGTGTGAGCAGCTTTCACAATCCGGTTTCACCATTACCAGCGGGCTGGCATGCGGAATTGACGGCGTAGCTCACAACGCGGCGTTGTCAGTAAACGGACGCAGTGTGGCAGTGTTGGGTAACGGGCTTTTTAGCATTTATCCGCGCAGGCATCAGCCCCTGGCTGAGCGTCTTATAGCATCCGAAGGGGCGATAGTGTCCGAGTTCTCACTGTCAACGCAGCCCAGGCCTGGTCATTTCCCACGCCGTAACCGAATTATCAGCGGACTAAGCCTGGGAGTGCTGGTGGTTGAAGCGGCATTACGAAGCGGTTCACTTGTGACGGCAAGGTGTGCGCTTGAACAGGGGAGAGAAGTGTTTGCCTTACCTGGTCCAATAGGTAACCCCGGATGCGAAGGACCACACTGGCTAATAAAACAAGGTGCCACGCCAGTGACTGGTGTAGAGGACATTCTTGATAATTTGCAATATGGGCTGCATTGGTTGCCGGACGATCCCGAAAAGCAACATTATTCATCAGATCAGGAGAAGGTGGCATTGCCATTTCCTAAGCTCCTGGCTAACGTAGGAGATGAGGTAACACCTGTTGACGTTGTCGCTGAACGTGCCGGCCAACCTGTGCCAGTAACGGTAGCACAGCTACTCGAACTGGAGTTAGCAGGGTGGATCGCAGCTGTACCCGGCGGCTATGTCCGATTAAGGAGGGCATGCCATGTTCGACGTACTGATGTATTTGTTTGAAACTTACATCCATAACGAAGCAGAAATGCGAGTGGATCAGGACAAATTGACACGGGATCTTACCGATGCGGGATTTGAGCGGGAAGATATTTATAATGCGTTGATGTGGCTGGAGAAACTGGCTGATTATCAGGAAGGCCTCGCCGAACCGATGCAGCTTGCCTCTGACCCATTGTCAGTGCGCATCTATACAGCTGAAGAGTGTGAAAGACTGGACGCCAGCTGCCGGGGATTCATCTTATTCCTTGAGCAGATTCAGGTGCTAAACCTCGAAACGAGAGAAATGGTGATAGAGCGCGTCATGGCGCTGGATACGGCAGAGTTCGAACTGGAAGACCTGAAATGGGTGATCCTGATGGTTCTGTTTAATATTCCGGGCTGTGAAAATGCCTATCAGCAAATGGAAGAATTACTCTTTGAAGTGAATGAAGGTATGCTGCACTAATTCAATGTGCAGCACCAAGAGTTGTTATGGCCAAATCCGCACTATTCACGGTGCATAAAAACGAGCCCTGCCCACAGTGTGGGGCTGAACTTGTCATTCGGTCCGGGAAACACGGTCCGTTTCTCGGTTGTTCACACTATCCGGAATGTGATTATGTCCGTCCCCTGAAAAGCCAGGCGGATGGACATATCGTTAAAATTCTGGAGGGGCAGCTTTGCCCTCTCTGCTGCGGTGAGTTAGCGTTACGGCAAGGCCGTTTCGGGATGTTCATTGGGTGTAGCCGTTACCCCGAATGTGAACATACAGAGCAAATTGATAAGCCAGATGAAACGGCCATTGCGTGTCCTCAGTGTCAGCGCGGGCAACTGGTACAGCGACGCTCCCGTTTTGGTAAGACCTTCCATTCTTGCGATCGCTATCCTGAATGCCAGTTCGTTATCAATTTCAAACCGGTAGCGGGGATCTGCTCCCATTGCAATTATCCGCTACTTATAGAGAAGAAAACGGCGCAAGGCATGAAACGCTTCTGCGCCAGTAAACAATGTGGAAAGCCGGTTTCGGCGGATCAAAACAGTGAATAATAACCTGCCATCGGGCTCCATCACGCATGCGGTGGATGTTCTGAAAAATGAAGAAGTCATCGCTTATCCAACAGAAGCTGTCTTTGGAGTCGGTTGCGATCCTGACAGCGAAACGGCTGTGAGCCGCTTACTTGCATTAAAACAAAGACCTGTCGAAAAAGGGCTGATTTTGATTGCTGCCAGTTACGAGCAGCTTAAACCTTATATTGATGATTCCATGCTGACTCCGGCGCAGCGTGAGACCATCTTCTCCGTATGGCCCGGGCCAGTGACCTTTGTTTTCCCGGCGAAGCCGACCACGCCGCGTTGGTTAACCGGGCGCTTTGATTCCCTCGCCGTGCGTGTAACGGATCATCCGCTGGTGGTGGCGCTATGTCTGGCGTTTGGTAAACCACTGGTCTCAACCAGCGCTAACCTGACCGGGCTGCCTCCTTGCCGAACCACTGAAGAAGTACTGGCGCAGTTCGGGAATGATTTTCCGGTCGCCGTCGGTGAAACTGGGGGTCGCCTGAATCCGTCAGAAATTCGTGACGCCTTGACCGGCGAACGCTTTCGCCAGGGGTAATATGATGGAAACTTATGCTGTTTTTGGTAATCCGATTGCACACAGTAAGTCGCCTTTGATCCATCAGCAGTTTGCTGAACAACTGCAGATAGATCATCCCTATGGCCGCGTGCTGGCACCCGTTGATGCATTTGTTACTACACTGGATGCCTTTTTTGAGGCGGGCGGTAAAGGTGCAAATGTGACGGTACCCTTTAAGGAAGAAGCTTTCGAACGTGCGGATGAGCTGACCGAGCGCGCTTCTCTTGCTGGTGCGGTGAATACGCTTAAGCGACTTGAGGATGGCCGCCTCCTGGGTGACAACACTGACGGGATTGGTTTACTTAGCGATCTGGAAAGACTGTCATTTATCAAACCCGGTTTTCGGGTTTTGTTGATCGGTGCTGGCGGGGCATCGCGGGGCGTGCTGTTGCCGCTCCTTTCACTGGATTGTGCGGTGACCATTACCAACCGAACTTTCTCCCGAGCAGAAGAGTTAGCGGCGGTGTTCGCACATACTGGCAGTGTGAGCGCAGTCGCGCTTGATGATCTTGCCGATGGCGAATTCGATCTTGTCATTAATGCCACTTCCAGCGGTATTGCTGGTGAAGTGCCAGCGATCCCTGCGTCGCTGGTAAATGCCCACATGTATTTTTACGATATGTTTTATCAGAAAGGTAAAACGCCTTTCCTGATGTGGTGTGAACAACACGGCGCGAAACATCTGGCTGACGGTCTGGGTATGCTGGTGGGACAGGCAGCACATGCGGTATTGCTCTGGCACGGCGTGTTACCTGCGGTGGAACCGGTGATTGAAAAGCTGAAACAGGAGCTCACGGCGTGAATCAGGCGATCCACTTTCCTGACCGGGAAAACTGGGATGAGAGTAAACAAGCGGTCTGCTTCCCGGTGCTGGTACATGGAATGCAACTTACTTGTGCTATCAGTGGAGAAGTGCTGCTGAGTCGCTTTGGTGGTTCAAACCCGCTAGAGGTATTTTGCGAAAATCGCTGGGATCTTGAAGAAGAAGCCAGCGATTTAATCCGCGATCAGCAGGAAGACGATCAGGGCTGGGTCTGGTTGTCCTGAGCCAGATACTCATCTTTCCATTTCACGTAGTTATTCGCTGAATATTTCAATCCTTCGATCTCCGCCTCTTTTAAGGGGCGGATCTGTTTTACCGGGCTGCCTAAATAGAGATAGCCACTTTCCAGGCGTTTGTTTTGCGGGACAAGACTCCCGGCACCAATCATCACGTCATCTTCTACTATGACGTCATCCAGCAGGATTGATCCCATACCAACAAGCACCCGATTCCCGATAGTGCAGCCGTGGAGCATCACTTTATGGCCAACGGTAACATCCTCTCCGATGATGAGGGGATTGCCTTCCGGGTTATATGAGGATCTGTGGGTCACATGCAGAACGCTACCATCCTGAATATTGGTGCGTGCGCCAATTGCTACATAGTTAACATCCCCCCTGATCGCAACGAGAGGCCAGATGCTGACGTCATCGGCGATTCGGACATCGCCAATGACGACACTACTGGCATCGATCATCACACGATCGCCTTTTTGGGGGAACAGATCTTTATAAGGACGTAATACTGCAGACATATCTACCTCGACGAGATGGGCGCTATACAGAAGACTTTGATCATATTATTGGATCGAGGCAAGGCAAAATGCGTCAATATTTAAGCAGATCGGGCGGGATTCCAGCGAAAAGAACGGAAAATAGACAGTCAGAAAAAAAGATCTAAAAAATGCTTGTGCTAAAAAATGGGATCCCTATAATGCGCCTCCATCGACACGGCGGATGTGAATCACTTCACAAACAACCCGGTCGGTTGAAGAGAAAAATTCTGAAATAACGGGTTGACTCTGAAAGAGGAAAGCGTAATATACGCCACCT
>NZ_JBIMRC010000034.1:0-25408 GCF_043945575.1 Enterobacter cloacae complex sp. 2024EL-00214
TAAGCCGGAAGCGTTTTCCCGGGCACAATTCAGGGGAGTTACTGATGCAGGTTGCCGTTTCTGTATCATGTCGCCAGCCCTCCATCTGGTAACGCGCAAAGGCCTCTCCGTGCGCTTCGTCCTTGAATCGCCCCGGGTAATCGAAAATTTCATACTGTGTAAGCTGGCCGTTCAGGTTCTCTGCGGCACGGTTGTAGTAACCCGGCCAGCCCGGCGTTTTGAAGGTGTAGTCCTGGATTTCCACCGAAGAAGGCCCGGTCCGGGCCCGGTAGCGAAAGCTACTGATGCACATTGTGGAGACTTCTGTATTCGTGTTCGGGTTGAACGGCATCTCACCTAATGTCGATACCCCGGCCACATCATCACACAGCACCAGTTTTTGCTCCGGCCCCTGTGGCGCGTGCCAGTCAAAGTAGAAGATGCCTTCCTCTGACCACAGACGGGTCAGGAATGCGAGGTCACTTTCCCCGTACTGAACGCAGAACTCGCGTGCCGGGTGAGATTCATAAAACACGGGCGTCCACTCCGTAACGCCATTTTCATTAAGCAGGGCAGAGGAGATGGTCTGGATATCCTGCTGCTGGAAAATACGGAAGTTCTGGCGCAGACCACAACGCCACAGGGGAGGGACTATTGTGAGGTGATAGCGCATCTGCCAGTGATTATTTTCCCCCAGCGTCACTTCGTTGATGATACCGTTGACGTAGCGTTGCGCCTCCATCCCCTGCCAGACAGTCAGCAGCGCGTTCTTTTCCAGAAAGTCCGTTGCCGCCAGGTCCGGCAGGTCGCTGGCGATATCCACTTCCAGGGTAAAAGGCGTGGAATGGCACTGCTGAAGCGTGAACCCCACCACGGCAGTGGACGTTTCATCCAGCCCGTCTATATTCAGCGTGAAACGCAGACCTTTTAATGACATATTTGACCTCCCTGGTTCACAGGAAAAAGAGACTGTCGCCGGACAGCAACTGTGGCAGTACAGTGTTACGCTTTGCGTTCAGATGTGTTCAGGCACGCTACCGCCGAAGTTTCCGGCGTCCGCCATCTCCCGTAAAAACGTAACTCCTTACTGACACTGACTTTTTATTTCCGGCGTACAAAAAACAGCACCCTGCCCGTGGGGGCAGGATGCTGTCAGTTCATGTAACCCGCATTTATGCTTCCAGCGGCGCACGCCAGTCGTCAGCACCAGAGGTGCCTGACTTGACGTGTTCCCACTCAACTTTACGGTAGGCCAGTTTTACCGCGAGCAGCTGCGTGAATTCACGCTGTGTCGGGTCCTGGCAGTGCGGCATGTGCAGGTTCATATCCACAATGGTCGCATCGGTCAGACGGGTGGTGAAGTAGTGCTCCTGTTTGCCTTCAACAGAGGTACGCCACCAGTGCATTTCCACCTTCGGCAGCATTTCACCGGACGCCAGCGCGTTGTACATCAGCGGGACGGCCTTGTTCAGCGCCACGGTGAAGATGAACGGCTTGTGGGCGCGCTGGCCGCTTGGCTGACCAGACTGAGGGTCAGTAGGGACGGTCACATTGTGCAGAAACTCCTGCACCAGCATTTCGTCTTCGTGACCCTGCACGTAGATGTTGCCGACAGAATCTGCGGTGAATGCACCGGCAGTGATGTTGCCCTGGGTCTGGCCTGTAATTGATATGTAACATGGTGTTGGCATTTTATTAACTCCTTCGGGTAGTCTTAACGACTGTTACCGTTACCTGCCGCTAGCCTGCGGCTGGTAACGTTTTGTGGTTCACTCCTGGAACCGCCTTTTTCGTATCCACCGCAAGTAAATGAATTTACATTTATGTGGGCAGGTAACACGAAAATTATTACGCGTGTATTTGAATGCATGTCCGTATCTGGATGTTCATATATTCCATTCATCAGTGTTTGTTTTTAATCTTTATGGGCGCTGTTGAATCATGAATAAATATTGTATTCGTAAAATCCGGCTCTCATTTTTATAATCTACTTGCCGGTTTGGTTGTTAGTTAAGTCAATAAATTGACATTTTGTATATATGCAAAGAAATTTATTCATTAAATATATGGTGAGTTAATAAAAATCATTTAAATCAATTAGTTATATGATAAAACAATGCGGAATGTTACTGTTTTTATTATTTATCATGATGTCGACTTAAGCAGTTAACTTTAACTAAAAACAAGGATACCCCTCTTCCTTGAATGAAAAAAGCGCTTTTAAAATAAATTTTCGCGAGTAGAATGCCGGATTAAAGGCTGTGCCTTATTCTATTTATTACCGCCACTGACGCGACATTATTGGTGTTTTTTGCTGCACGAACTGTGCCGCATTCATGGCATAAACGCTAACCTGAAAACTGACGGATTATTTTCATGAGCAGCAGAAAAAATGACGGTAGTGGCAGTATTGCCCCTAAAGAGCGAGTAAACATCAAATTTCAGCCCAAAACGGGAAATCAGACGGCGGAAGTCGAACTGCCGCTTAACCTGTTGGTGACGGGTGATCTGACTGGAGGGCGGGATGACACACCACTGGATGAGCGCCAGCCAGTTGCCATCAGTCGTAACAATTTTAACGCCGTACTGGAACAGGCGGGTGTCGGACGCGAGTTCACAGTTCCTTCTGCACTCAGTGAAACGCCTGATGCACGCATGAGCGTCAACCTGAAAGTGAAGTCCCTGGCTGATCTTACGCCGGACAACATCGCCACCCAGATTCCGGAACTCAAAAAGCTACTGGAACTACGTGAAACGCTGGTTGCGCTGAAAGGCCCGATGGGCAACCTGCCTGCTTTCCGCGCCCAGATTAAGGCGTTGCTGGATAACGAAGAAAGCCGCGAGCAGTTGATCGCTGAGCTGGGCCTTGCTGGCCGGAAATAATCTTTTGTACAAGGACTTCAGTATGTCAGAAACCATCTTACCGGAAGTGTCTGCTTCCGTTGCGCCGGTCGCAGTGCCTGGTCTGCTTGATGAAATCATGGCGCAGACCCGTTTTAAACCGGAGTCAGAAAGTTACGATATCGCCCGCCAGGGGGTGACAGCCTTTATCAGCGCGCTGTTGCAGCGTGACGATGAGGCGGAGCCCATTGATATTCTGGCAGTCAACGCAATGATTGCCGATATTGATGCGCGAATGGGCCACCAGATGGATCTCATCCTTCACGCCCCGGAATTCCAGGAACTGGAGTCGTTCCTGCGTTCACTGAAACTGCTGGTTGACCATGCCGATCCGCGTGAAAATATTAAAATTCATATCCTGTCCGCCACAAAAGAAGAGTTGCTGGATGATTTTGAATTTGCACCGGAAATTACTCAGTCTGGGTTCTACCGTCACGTCTATTCTAGCGGTTTTGGCCAGTTTGGCGGAGAACCATTCGCTGCCGTGATTGGCAATTACAGTTTTAATAACACAGCCGCAGATATGAAGCTGTTGAAATACATCAGTGCTGTCAGCTCAATGTCCCACTGTCCGTTCCTGTCTTCCGTTTCTCCGGAATTTTTTGGACTGGATTCGTTTACCGAACTCCCCGGCATTAAAGATGTTGCCGCCATTTTTGAAGGTCCGGCCTATACAAAATGGCGTTCACTGCGCGAGTCAGAAGATGCCCGAAATCTCGGTCTGACAGCGCCGCGTTTTTTGCTCCGCCATCCTTACTCATCGGATGAAAATCCGATTAAAAACTTTAATTATCATGAAGATGTAAGCAGGAGTCATGAGCATTATCTGTGGGGCAACACAGCGTTTCTTCTGGCTGCCAATATGACCGAAAGTTTCATGTCAACAAGATGGT
The DNA here is from genome assembly GCF_043945575.1 of Enterobacter cloacae complex sp. 2024EL-00214. NCBI lineage: Bacteria > Pseudomonadati > Pseudomonadota > Gammaproteobacteria > Enterobacterales > Enterobacteriaceae > Enterobacter > Enterobacter cloacae complex sp. 2024EL-00214. The sequence continues at coordinate 3,774 of NZ_JBIMRC010000034.1, forward strand.
GCCCAAATATCGTCGGCCCACAAAGTGGTGGTGCGGTAAAAGATTTACCCGTGCATCTGTATGAGACTATGGGGCAGCTTCAGGCCAAAGTTCCGACCGAAATCCTCATTACTGACAGGCGGGAATATGAACTGGCGGAGCAGGGATTTATTACCCTGACGATGCGAAAAGGTTCTGATAATGCTGCATTTTTCTCTGCCAACTCTGTGCAAAAACCCAAAATTTTCCCTAATACTCCGGAGGGGAAAGAGGCTGAAACCAACTATAAGCTGGGAACTCAACTTCCTTATTTGTTTATTATCAACAGGTTAGCTCATTACATTAAGGTGCTGCAACGTGAGCAACTTGGTTCATGGAAAGAACGGAGCGACCTGGAGCGTGAGCTGAACACCTGGATACGCCAGTATGTGGCGGACCAGGAAAATCCACCGTCTGATGTACGCAGCCGCAAACCTCTGCGCCAGGCGAAGATTGAAGTCTCTGATGTGGAAGGCGAACCCGGCTGGTACCAGGTCAGCCTGAGCATCCGTCCCCATTTTAAGTATATGGGGGCGTCGTTTGAACTGTCTCTGGTCGGGCGTCTGGACAGGGAATAAGTACCATGATAACGGAGCGGGAGTCCGGGGGGAGTCTGTTTGAGCGTATCCGGGAGGCGGCGAAGCCGCCTGTGCGCAGGAAGCCGAAAGAAGCGTTACTACGCTCCATCCAGAATAACCTGCGTGATGTGCTCAATACCCGCACCGGTAGCTGCCACGGTTCACCGGAGCTGGGTATTCCGGATTTCAATGATGAATCTCTGGCGGCCCAAAACCTCAGGGTGGCGATAGCCCGGATTATCCAGGCATGTATCCTGCGTTATGAACCGCGAATTACCGATATTGCTGTTACCTCTGGTGTGCAGGTCGACTATGTACCCCTTGAACTGCGTTTTCATATTGTGGCGTATATGGATTTTCACGGCAGCAGGGACATTCTGGAATTCAACATTCTGCTGGATAACCATCAGCACTGGTCGGTGGAGGAGTAGCTATGCCGTTTCAAGAGAGCTATTACCGGGAAGAACTGGACTATTTGCGTCAGCTCGGCAAGCTTCTGGCGCGGGAAAAACCGCATCTGGCCCGCTTTCTGGCTGAAAAGGAAGGCGATCCGGATGTGGAGCGCCTGATGGAAAGTTTTGCCTTTCTTTCCGGTGGACTTCGACAAAAGCTGGAGGATGAATTTCCTGAGTTTTCTCACGGGCTCATCAATATGCTGTGGGCGAATTACCTACGCCCGGTGCCTGCCATGACCATCATTGAATATAAACCAGCGGCGGCGCAACTTTCTGCGCCTGCTAAAGTTTACCGTGATGAACTCATCAGTTCTGGTGTCGTCAGGGTGGAGTCTGCTGGCCGGAAAAAGGTTCTGACTGACGATAATGCTGAAGTCCCTCCGGTATGCCATTTTACACTGGCGCGTGACACCTGGTTACAGCCCCTTCATATTCGCGATGTTCGTGATACCAGTACCCTGAAACAAGGCATTATTGAGATTGATTTTTTTACCGAAGGCAACATTTCAGCCCGGTCGCTGGATCTGAATAAGCTTACCTTCTGGCTGGGCAACGAGGATGACTATACCCGCCACCAGCTCTACCTGTGGTTCAGCGAACGGCTGATGGATGCTGAACTGGTTGCTGGAGACAGGCTACTGCCTTTGCCGGATTTATGGCTGGACGCAGCCGGGTTTGAGCGCGAAGATGCGCTTCTGCCCTGGCCGAAAAATGTTCACAACGGCTATCGCGTTCTTCAGGAGTATTTTTGCTACCCGGAGAGCTTTTTCTTCTTTCATCTACGCGACGTGACGCCATTGCCGGAAGATTTTCCGGTACGTGCCTTTACGCTGCGCCTGTATTTTAACCAGCCGTTGCCGGTGGACAGTAAACTACGGCAGGATTCACTGCGTATTTACTGTACCCCCGCAGTGAATTTGTTCCGGCATTATGCCGAGCCGGTTAGTCCGGACGGCAGCACACCACAGTATCTACTGAGCGTCAGCCACAGATATCCGGATTATTATGATATCTTTCAGGTGAAATCCGTTTCCAGTAAGGTCGCGGCATCCAAAGATACACCTGGTCCGTCAGAGCGGGTTCGGTTGTGGCCCGAATTTGAGAGCTTTCAGCACCAGATCGAATATAGCCAACAGCGCGAAGTGGTTTACTGGCATCACAGGACAAAAACCTCGCTGTTTCACCGGGGTCTGGAGCATTCCATTGCTTTCGTCCATGCTGATGCCAGGCAACCCGATCTTTCACAATTGAACAATGAAGTTATCACAGCTTCATTGGTCTGCACCAACCGGATGCTGCCTGTTTTGTTACATAGCGGGGATATCAGCGTTGCGGTCGATAAAAATCCGGCAGTGGCTTCCTTCAGTAATGTCACACGCCCGACGCGCCCGCTCTGGCCGGTTACTGACGGCGGCATGCACTGGTCGCTGATTTCCTGCATGAACCTGAACTATCTCTCCCTGCTTGACCGCGAGGCGCTGATTCAGGTGATGCGCACCTTTGATCTGCCGGGCATTCATCATCCGCAGCAGGCGCGACTTTCCAGCCAGAAGCTGGACGCCATTGAAAAACTCGATACCCGTCCGGTTGACCGCCTGTTTAAAGGTGTACCGGTTCGGGGGCTTGCCACCACGCTGTGGATAAACCCCGCACCCTTTGTCTGCGAAGGTGAAATCTACCTGCTGGGCACCGTGCTGTCGCACTTCTTTGCCCTGTACGCCAGTATTAATTCCTTTCACTGTCTCAAAATCATCAATACGGAAAGTCAGGAGGCCTGGGAATGGCAGCACACCGGCCAGCATGCCCTGATGTAGGGGCGCATGACGCCTTCACGGCAGATGTACGCGGGATGAATTTTTATGTCCTGATGGATGCGCTGTACCGCCGGTACGGCGAACCGGATCAGGAGTCGTCCCTGCGCACCGAGCCTGCACAGGAAGTGGCGTTGTTTAAATCCGACCCCAGCATTGCCTTTCCGGGCAGCGAACTGACGTCGCTGACCCGTAACGATGCAGGCCAGTTCACGCTGACCACCAAATTTTTAGGTTTCTCTGGCAGCCAGTCGCCGCTGCCCGGCTATTACCTGGATCGTATGGCGCGGGAGTCCGCGCAGAATGAAGAAGGTCTGGCGGCATTTCTCGATCTATTCAGCCACCGCTGGACGCAGTTTGCATATCACGCCTGGCGTAAATACCGCTATTACATTTGTTTTCGCAATGGTGGTACGGACGTTTTTTCGCAACGAATGTACGCGCTGGTCGGGCTGGGCAATAAAAGCGTGCGCGATAAACTCGCCATCAACCACAGCAGGATGCTGGCCTACGCGGGCATACTGGCAACGCCGGGCCGCTCGCCGGACGTGGTATGCAACCTGGTCTCTCACTGTTTTGATCTGCCGGATGTCACCATTGAGAACTGGCTGCTGCGTAAAGTGCCGGTCGATCCGTCACAGCAGAACCGGCTGGGCGTGCGCCATCCGAAGAAGAAAACTGCCGGATATGTTCCCGGACGCTCAGTTATCGGCGTCAATTTTACCCTCGGTGTCAGAGTACCTGATCGCAGCGGTAAATTCCTGCTGCGGATCGGCAATCTGTCCATGTCACGGTATCTCTCATTTTTACCGGATGGCAACAACCATGACGCGCTGAAAATGTTTATCTCTTTCCTGTTGCGTGACCAGTTGGCCTGGGATTTACAACTGGATCTGGCACCGGATCAGGCGCAGGGAATGCGGCTGGGCGACCGCGCCAGCGCCTGCATCAAACGAACGGCGTTTATCGGTAAGCCGAAAATGCCACCGTCCATAATTCTCCACATCAGGGACTAATTTTATGGAGCCGCATATGGCTGAGGAACAACCACAGTCTCCCGCATTATCACTGACGTTGCAGGTGATGAACGGTAATGAACTGGAAAGCGGGCGCGCCGCAAAATGTCTCTTTTCCGCCGAAGGCGGGGATATTGGTCACGCCCCGGAGTGCCGCTGGTCGGTGCAGGACCGGGCCGGATCGGTTGCCGGTCGCGCCTGCCAGATTGTCCTGCATGACGGCGTATTCTGCCTGCGCAGCCTGGTGCCGGGGCTGATGATAAACCTGGCCCCGGTCTCAGTGGACGCCGGGCTGGTGCGTCTGCGCCAGGGGGACGAGATAGGACTCAGCACGCTGTCGCTGAAGGCGTTTATCCATGAGGGTAAACTGGTCAGCTACAGCGAACAGATGGCTGCGCCGGAAACTATCGTGACCAACCGTGACCGTCTGGCTGATGCGCTGCTGACCACCGACGGGCAGCCTGCTTATCCAGGAATGCCCCGACGTCACCAGCTTGCCGACACGGTGGTGAATGGTTTTTCCACCGATCCGTTGCAGGCGCTGCGGGCCGAAAGCCTCACCACGGCGGGCGACATGCTTTCCGGCGGGGCAGTATCCGGCTTTTCAGCGCCAGCGTCTGATCCTGTAAAAGATAATGCCATCAATACGCCGTTTATGGATCTGCCGCCGCTGTATGCCAGACCGCAGGACAATAATAGTGACAGCGGTGTTTCCCCGGAGGGGATGGCGCAGCGCCATCTCGCCGCCACTCCGTTGTTGCGCGGGCTGGGCAGTTCGCTTGCCGTGCGCAACTCGCAGGACGCCGATGATTTTCTGGAAGAGGCCGGACGGACGCTACAAGCGGCCATTAAAGGACTGCTTGAGCTGCAACAGAGCCAGAGCAGCCTGTCAGACAAGCACCTGCGCCCGCTGGAGGACAACCCGTTGCGCCTGAATATGGACTATGCCACTGCGCTGGACGTGATGTTCGCAGAGGGTAAAAGTCCGGTGCATCTCGCCGCCCCTGCGGCAGTGGGTGAGTGCCTGCGCAATATCCGCCATCACGAAGAGGCCAACCGTGCAGCGATTGTGGAATCGCTGCACGTCCTGCTGGATGCCTTTTCGCCACAGAGCCTGATGCGACGGTTTGTCCAGTACCGCCGCAGCCATGAACTGCGCAAGCCGCTGGATGATGCCGGTGCCTGGCAAATGTACTGCGACTACTACGATGAGCTGGCCTCCAGTCGCCAGCAGGGTTTTGAGATGCTGTTTAACGAAGTCTACGCTCAGGTCTATGACCGGGCACTGCGTGAAAAACAGCGGGAGCCACAGGCATGAACGGAAAGGCGTTACTGGCCTGCGTTCTGATAAGTATTGCGTTAACCGGCTGCGAAACGGCAAAAAAAATCGGCCAGGTGATCAGTAACCCGAATATTCAGGTGGGTGATTTGAAATCGCAGCCCTCGGAGGTGACCGTCACGTTGCTGACCGAGCCGGACACCAACCTGAACGCAGACGGCGAAGCTGCGCCGGTGGACGTACAGCTGATTTACCTGACCGACGACTCAAAACTCCAGGCCGCCGATTATGACCAGATAGCCAGCACGCCGTTGCCGGATGTGCTGGGGAAAAACTATATCGACCACCAGGATTTCAGCCTGCTGCCCGACACTATCAAAACGCTGCCGCCGGTGAAGCTGGATGAAAAAACGCAGTTTATTGGCGTGGTGGCGTACTTCTCCGACGACCAGACCAGCGAATGGCGACAGATTGCGCCAGTGGAAGGAACAGGCCACAGCTACCGCCTGCTGATACATGTGCGGCAGAGCAGCATCGAAATGAAAAAAGAGGACAACTGACGATGGCGACCATGAAAAACAGGGTGATCTGGCAGGAGGGGTTGTTTGCCCTACCGCAGCACTTTCAGCAACAGCAGCGCAATCACGAGTACCATCTGAACCAGCGTATGGACGCCCTGGGTGATTTTGCCTGGGGATTCACCTCGCTGGTGCTGAATATGGAGCTGCTGGCCCAGGGGAAAATCATGATCGCCAGCGCGTCAGGCTGTATGCCTGACGGCACGGTGTTCAGTATCCCTGAGCAGGATAATCTTCCCGTGCCTTTTCAGCCGGTCGATTTCTCAAAACCGGGAAGCCAGGATATTTACCTCACCCTGCCGGTACTGAGCGATATCACCTGCGAAATCAGCGGACGCCAGAGCGCTGGACAGGGAACAGAGCGTTACAGCCTGACCCGCGTGGATGCCCGCGATCTGCACTCCGATGAGGGCGATGTTCAGCAGATCGACGTCGCCAGTCTGGTGCCCAGGATCGTCAGTGGCGCGGAGGATCTCAGCGCGATGGTGACGTTGCCGCTGTGCCGTATTCGCAACACGCAGGCCACTGGCGCGCTGGTGCTGGATGACAGTTTTATCCCGACCTGCCAGGCTATCCGGGTCAGCAACGTGCTGAGCGGGTTTGCCGGGGATGTGCAGGGGCTTATCCGGAGCCGGGCCAGCGAGCTGGCAAAGCGCATTGGTTCCCCGGAGCAGAGCGGTATTGCTGACGTGGCGGAGTTCATGATGTTGCAGATGCTCAACCGCAACCAGATGCACTTCACTCACCGCTCGCATCTGCATACCCTGCACCCGGAGACCTTTTATCTGGATCTGGTTCGCCTACTGGGCGAGCTGATGACCTTTACCGAAAACAATCGTCTGCCCTGTGAAGTGGAGGTTTACAACCACCGTGACCTCACGCAGTCATTTAAAACAGTGATCCCGGAACTGCGTCGGGCACTCAATACCGTTCTAATGCCGCGGGCGCAGAACCTGCCGCTGATATTTGCAGATGGCGTGTATATCGCCACCATCAACGATCCGGCACTGATACAGTCCGGCTCCTTTGTGCTGGCCGTCCGCGCCAGGATGCCCAACAACCAGATTATTCTCCAGTTTACCCAGCAGGCGAAAGTCGCCGCCACCGACAAGATCCGCAATGTGGTCAGCGTCCAGGTGCCTGGCGTCCCGCTGCGTCCACTCACTGCCGCCCCTCGTCAGTTGCCGTATCACGACGGATACGTGTATTTCGAACTGGAAAAAGGCGCGGCGGCCTGGAACGACGTGGTGAAGACCGGTGCGCTGGGGCTGCATATTTCCGGCACATTCCCGGATCTGGATATGCAGCTGTGGGCGATAAGAGGCTGATGTTATGAGTGAGCAGACCGTTTTTCCACCTGGCGGAAGCGACTGGCCGAAGGAGGATTCCCTTCAGGACAATGCAGCTGTGTCCGGGTATGACAGGGAAAGTACTTGCCGACAGTACCGGTTGCCGCTTCGCGGCCACAGCCTCAATCCGATGATCGACGCGGCCACGCCGCTGCTGGGTATGGTTATGCGTGTGGCCGGTATGCACAGCAACGCCATGCCGGAAAACTTGTTTACCCAGGTGGTGACGGACGTACAGGCGGTGGAGCAGTTGCTCCAGGAGCAGGGCTACGAACCGGGGGTGATCGTCTCGTTTCGCTATATCCTCTGTACCTTTATTGACGAGGCGGCGCTGGGTAACGGCTGGTCGAACAAGAACGAGTGGATCAAACAATCGCTGCTGGTGCATTTCCACAATGAAGCCTGGGGCGGTGAAAAAGTATTTATTCTGCTTGAGCGCCTGATGCGCGAGCCTGCGCGGTATCAGCATCTGCTGGAGTTTTTGTACATCTGCTTTTCGCTGGGTTTTCGCGGGCGATACAAAGTGGCGGCGCAGGATCAGGGCGAGTTTGAACAAATTTACCGTCGCCTGTACCACGTTTTGCATAAGCTGCGCGGCGACGCGCCATTCCCACTGCTGCACCAGGATAAAAAAACGCAGGGCGGGCGTTATCAGCTCATTAAACGGCTGTCCGTTAAGCATGTCCTGCTGGGCAGTGTTGTCGTGCTGGCGCTGATTTATCTGTTTCACCTGCTGCGCCTGGACGGTCAGACGCAGGACATTCTCCATCAGTTGAACCGGCTGCTTGCCAGGTAAGGACACCTATGATCCAGATTGATTTAGCCACGCTGGTAAAACGGCTTAATCCGTTCTCAAAACAGGCGCTGGAGATGGCGGCGTCGGAATGTATGAGCCAGCAGGCCGCGGAAATCACTGTTGCTCATGTTCTGATTCAGATGCTGGCGATAACGCGCAGTGACCTGCGGGTGATTGCGGAAAGAGCCGACACTAGCGTGGAAGACTTACGTCAGACACTGACGGTGGAAAATTATGCCACCAGCCGCTCAGTTGACAGCTACCCGTCTTTTTCACCAATGCTGGTTGAGTGGCTGAAAGAGTCCTGGCTGCTGGCTTCTGCACAGATGCAGCAGACCGAACTGCGCGGCGGCACCCTGTTGCTCGCCCTGTTGCACTCGCCGCTGCGCTATGTGCCGCCTGCTGCCGCCCGGCTGCTTACGAATATCAATCGCGACCAGCTACAGCAGGATTTTACTGGATGGACAAAGGAGTCTGCGGAGTCCGTGGTGCTTACTGACGGGCAACCCGGCCAGCACGCCACCGTTGCCAGTGATGAAACCCTGTTGGGTCGTTACACCAAAAACATGACCGAAGATGCCCGTAAGGGGAGGCTCGATCCGGTAATGTGCCGCGACAATGAAATCGACCTGATGATTGATATTCTCTGCCGCCGCCGTAAAAACAATCCGGTGGTGGTGGGGGAGGCTGGCGTTGGCAAAAGTGCCTTAATTGAGGGGCTTGCGCTGCGTATTATCGCAGGCCTGGTGCCGGACAAGCTGCGCGATACCGATATTATGACCCTGGATTTAGGCGCATTGCAGGCGGGAGCCTCGGTCAAGGGCGAGTTTGAAAAACGCTTCAAGGGGCTGATGGCCGAAGTCATTCAGTCCCCCAAACCGGTCATTCTGTTTATTGACGAAGCCCACACGCTGATTGGCACGGGTAATGCCCAGGGCGGGCTGGATATCTCCAACCTGCTCAAACCAGCACTGGCGCGTGGCGAACTGAAGACAATCGCCGCCACCACCTGGAGCGAGTACAAAAAATACTTCGAAAAAGACGCGGCCCTGTCGCGCCGTTTTCAGTTAGTGAAAGTGAGCGAACCCAGCGCTGCCGAAGCGACAATTATCCTGCGTGGTCTGTCCGCGGTCTATGAACAGTCCCACGGCGTACTGATTGATGACGACGCATTACAGGCGGCGGCGACATTAAGCGAGCGCTACCTCTCCGGACGGCAGTTACCGGACAAGGCCATCGACGTGCTGGACACCGCCTGCGCCCGCGTGGCGATAAATCTCTCCTCACCGCCGAAACAAATCTCTGCACTGACCACCCTGAGCCATCAGTGTGAGGCGGAAATCCGCCAGCTTGAGCGTGAAATCCGTATCGGCCTGCGCACAGATACCGCGCGGCTGGAGGAAGTCCACGCGCAGTATGAAACCGCACAGACGGAGCTTCTGGCGCTGGAAGAAGCTTGGCGTCAGCAGCAGACGCTGGTACAGGAGATTATTGCGCTGCGCAAAGGGTTACTGGAAGAGGCAGATGTAGCCAGCAGCAAAGAAATCGTGCCAGAGAAAGCGGATATGGCTGACAATGACGACCTGGCGGCAGATGAGACAGACACCCCAATTTCCCCGGCTGAACGCCTGTCACAGCTGACCGCTGAACTGGATGCCCTGCACGACGCGCAGTTGCTGGTCTCCCCACACGTTGATAAAAAACAGATTGCAGCCGTGATTGCTGAATGGACCGGCGTGCCGCTTAATCGCCTGTCGCAGAATGAAATGTCGGTCATCACCGACCTGCCGCAGTGGCTGGGTGACAGCATCAAGGGCCAGGATTTAGCCATCAGGCATCTGCACAAGCACCTGCTTACCGCACGTGCTGACCTGCGCCGTCCGGGCCGTCCGTTGGGCGCATTCCTGCTGGCCGGTCCGAGCGGCGTGGGTAAAACCGAAACCGTGTTACAACTGGCGGAGCTGCTCTACGGCGGGCGTCAGTATCTCACCACCATCAATATGTCGGAGTTTCAGGAGAAGCATACCGTTTCGCGACTGATCGGTTCCCCACCGGGCTATGTCGGCTACGGCGAGGGCGGCGTGCTGACCGAAGCCATCCGCCAGAAACCGTATTCGGTGGTGCTGCTCGATGAAGTGGAAAAAGCCCATCCGGATGTGCTCAACCTGTTCTACCAGGCATTCGACAAGGGCGAGATGGCGGATGGTGAAGGTCGTCTGATTGATTGTAAAAACATCGTCTTTTTCCTCACCTCCAATCTCGGTTATCAGGTGATTGTTGAATATGCCGACAATCCGGAAACCCTGCACGATGCACTGTATCCGGTACTGGCCGACTTCTTCAAACCCGCATTGCTGGCGCGTATGGAGGTGGTGCCGTACCTGCCGCTGTCCCGTGAGACTCTTGCCACTATTATCGCCGGCAAGCTGGCACGACTGGACAATGTGCTGCGCACCCGCTTTAACGCGGAGGTGGTCATCGCATCGGTTGTCACCGACGAAATCATGCAGCGCGTCACCCGCGCTGAGAACGGCGCACGAATGCTGGAATCCGTTATTGACGGCGAGATGCTGCCGCCGCTGTCGCTATTGCTGTTGCAGAAAATGGCGGCAAACGCGGTGATCACAAGGATAAACCTCGGCGTGACGGACGGCGCATTTACCGCCGACATTGAAGAAGAGATGACCGCCAGCAATGACGTACCGGAACCGGAGGATGCCGCCCTGTGAGTCACTCGCACGCTTTCCGGTACATTGCCCTGCTGGCCGTACTGACCACTGGTGTTGTGCAGTCGGCCAGTTCACCAGAGTTGATCGTCCCTGGCGTCGCCCTGGCAGCGGCTGCCACCGCGCCGGGTTCACAGACTGCCGACAGTGCACAGGCAACGCTGAATGCCATGAGCGCCTGCCGGAAAGAACCTGCGGCGCTGGAGCGGTTGGACTGCTACGACCGCATTCTTGCGCCTGAGCAACCGGAAGACTTTACCCGCGCGCTGGCAAAAGCGCGCTATCAGGGCGAGGCATGGACGCGGGCATTTGCGCAGGAAAAGCAGCGCGCGGACAACTCCACCACGCTGATGATAACCGAAAGCCCCGGCGAGCGCCCGACGGTGATTATTACCACACCTGCTATCGGCAACATACCGCCGCGCCCGGTACTGATGTTCAGTTGCGTGGACAATATCACCCGGATGCAGGTGGCGCTGACCCACGCCCGGACGGAAAACGATCTTGATGTGGTGCTGAGTGCCGACAACCGCCAGCTTCACTCGCACTGGTTTATTCGCGAAAACGGCTATCTACTGGAAGCTAGCCGGGGGCTCTCAGGCATTGATGAAATTAAGCAACTGTTCGGCGCAAAAACGCTGACCGTTGATACCGGCACCGACAGCGCAGTCGGAAAACTGACCTTTAACATTGATGGGTTGGCAAAAACTATCGCCCCGCTGCGCGATGCCTGTCACTGGGCGGGAGAATAACAATGACAATGGACTTACGTAACCCTGATGTATGGCTTGCGCATCTGCTGGAAAATTTGCCGGAGGAAAAACGGGCCTGTGCGCTGAGCGATGACAATCCGGACTGGGAATATATTGACGGTGAAATCGTCAAACTCGGCTCGCTTGCCCACAGCCAGCTCGATATTCCGGAAATCCAGCGTCGGGGGCTGATGCTTCTGGCCTCAGAAAGCAAGGATTTTCGCCTGCTGGCACACCTGCTGCGTACCCTGCAACACGCGGGCGACCTACTACTGGCACTGCGCCTGCTGGCGTTGTACGTGGAGCACTACTGGACGGTAGCCGCGCCGCAAAACGCCACGCATAAGAAACGCTTCGCGCTCCAGGTGGTAAAACGTTTTGAAGCGGGCGTTGACGGTTTTGCACAAAGCGCTGGGACGGCCCAGCGCGACCTGCTGCTGGGGGAACTGGCTAAACTGGCGCAGTGCTGGCAGCAGCATAATGCGCCGGAACTGGCGCAGACCGCTGATGATATCAGCACATTGTATCAGCGTACCTTCCGTGACAGTGCGCCCGCCATCGCGCCCGCAGCCGCATCATCTGCCGTTGCCGCCACGCCAGCAGGCGTAACCGCAGCACCCGTCGCTGCCCCGGTCGTGGACATCGACAGTCACGATGATAAAGCCTGGCGCGACACACTGCTGAAAGTGACCACCATCCTCTGCGAGCGGCAACCGGACTCTCCGTTGGGTTACCGTTTGCGTCGCCACGCGCTGTGGCAGAGCATCACCAGCGTACCGCAGGCGGAAAGCGACGGACGCACGCCGCTGGCGGCTGTTTCCGCTGACATGGTGAACGATTATACAGCGCGGCTCGCCAGCGCCGATATGGCGCTCTGGCAACAGGTGGAAAAAAGCCTGCTGCTGGCTCCCTACTGGCTGGACGGCCATTACCTGTCAGCGCAGACCGCGCAACGTCTGGGCTATCACGATGCGGCGGAGGCTATCCGTGATGAAGTCTCCCGTTTTCTGACACGGCTGCCCCGGCTTGCGACCCTGCTGTTTAACGATCATACGCCGTTTATCAGCGAGCCGACGAAGCAGTGGCTGGCCGCCACCCGGAACAACCGCAGCCAGGCTGCGCCTGCGATACAGGCCAGCGAAGAGCGCCAGGCCGTTCGCGCGTGCTTTACGGAGCAGGGGCTGGAGGCCGCGCTTCAGTATCTGGAAGCCCTGCCCGAAGGCTCTCCCCGCGACCAGTTTCACCGCCAGTACCTCGGCGCACAGTTGATGGAAGAGGCGGGCATGGAAAAACTGGCGCAGCAGCAATACCGGATGCTGTTCCGGCTGGGGCTGCAGATGAGGTTGACAGACTGGGAGCCATCCCTGCTCGAGCAACTGGAACACAAATTCACGGCAGAACAGTAAAAAACAACAGGAGCTTTTGTGAGATTACCGACACCCCGACTTTTCAGTGGGCTGAGATCTGCTCTCCGACCGGCGATGCCCCGCTTTAAGGTTTCCGCCTTCTGGCTGCTGGTGCTGGCGTGGATTTTTCTGCTGGTGTGGATCTGGTGGAAAGGTCCGACGTGGACATTATACGATGAGTACTGGCTGAAGCCGCTGGCGAACCGCTGGCTGGCAACCGCCGCGTGGGGGCTGGTAGCCCTGGCCTGGCTTACCGTCAGGGTCATGAAGCGCCTGCAACAGCTTGAGAAACAACAAAAGCAGCAGCGCGAAGAGACGCTTGATCCGCTCAGTATCGAACTGAATGCCCAGCAGCGTTACCTCGACCGCTGGCTGTTGCGCCTGCAACGCCACCTCGACAGCCGCCGTTATCTGTGGCAACTGCCCTGGTATATGGCTGTCGGCCCTGCTGGCAGCGGCAAAACCGTGCTGCTGCGCGAAGGATTCCCGTCCGACATTATCTATACGCCGGAAGCGGTACGGGGAACGGAACAGCGCCTGTATATCACGCCGCACGTCGGGCAACAGGCCGTCATCTTTGATATCGCAGGCGTACTCTGTGGGCAGCCGGATGCCGATACGCTGCACCGCCGTCTGTGGGAGCACTGGCTTGACTGGCTGGTACAAAAACGCGCACGCCAGCCGCTCAACGGCCTGATCCTGACGCTGGATCTGCCTGACCTGCTGACCGCCGACAAACGTCGCCAGGAGCAACTGGTGCAGATCCTGCGCGGTCGTTTACAGGATATACGCCAGCACCTCCACTGCCAGCTTCCCGTCTATGTGGTACTGACCAGGCTGGATCTGCTGACCGGTTTTGCCGCCCTGTTTCAGTCGCTGGACAGACAGGGCCGCGATGCCATCCTCGGCGTTACCTTCACCCGCCGCGCCCATGAGAATGATGACTGGCGCGCAGAGCTGAATGCCTTCTGGCAGACCTGGGGGGAGCAGCTCAACAACGCCCTGCCGGATCTGATGCTCGCGCAAAATCACAACCGCAGCGCCCTGTTCAGCTTTGTCCGCCAGATGCAGGGCGGTTATGACGCGCTGGCTTCGCTGCTCGGCAGCCTGCTGGACGGTGAAAACATGGATGTGATGTTGCGCGGCGTGTATCTCACCTCATCCCTGCAACGCGGCCAGATGGATGATATTTTTATGCAGTCCGCCGCCCGCCAGTACCGGCTGGGCAGCAGCCCACTGACTGCCTGGCCGCTGGTGGATACGGTGCCCTACTTCACCCGCAGCCTGTTCCCGCAGGCGCTGCTTGCTGAACCTAATCTGTCCGGGGAAAACAGCGTCTGGCTTGGCAACGCCCGTCGCAGGTTGATGGCATTCGCAGCCATCAGCGCGGTGCTGATTGTCCTGGCTGCCAGTGGCTGGCACCATTATTACAACACCAACTGGAACGCTGGTGTCAGGGTGCTGGAACAGGCCAGAACGTTTATGGCCGTTCCCCCGCCACAGGGAGTGGATGACTATGGCAACCTGCAACTTCCCCTGCTGAATCCGGTACGGGACGCCACACTGGCCTACGGTGACTGGGGTGATCGCAGCCGTCTGGCTGACCTCGGTCTGTACCAGGGCAGAAATATCGGCCCGTATGTTGAACAGACCTATCTGCAACTGCTGGAACAGCGCTACCTCCCGGCGCTCTCAAATGGTCTGATGAAGGATCTGGCAGCGGCACCGCCGGGCAGCGAGCAAAAGCTGGCCGTACTGCGCGTGATCCGGATGCTGGAGGACAAGAGCGGGCGCAACGATGAGGTGGTGAAACAGTATATGGCGAAACGCTGGAGCGAACAGTTCCACGGCCAGCGTGATATCCAGGCACAGTTGATGGCACATCTGGACTATGCCCTGAAGCATACCGACTGGCACGCACAGCGGGAGAAGGGCGATAATGATGCCATCAGCCGCTGGACGCCGTATGGTAAACCCGTCACTGACGCACAGCATGAACTCAGCAAACTGCCGGTTTACCAGCGCGTGTACCAGAGCCTGAAGATGCGGGCGCTGGGCGTCCTGCCTGCCGATCTGAACCTGCGTGACCAGGTGGGTGCCACCTTTGACCAGGCGTTTACCTCCGCCGATGACAACAGGCTCATTGTGCCGCAGTTTCTCACCCGTTACGGCCTGCAAAGTTATTTTGTGAAGCAGCGTGACGAACTGGTTGAGCTGACTGCGCTGGACTCCTGGGTGCTCAACCTGACCCACAGCGTGCATTACAGCGACGCCGATCGGGCTGAAATCCAGCGCCAGCTTACCGAACAGTATCTCAGCGACTACACCGCCACCTGGCGCGCCGGAATGGATAACCTCAATGTACGCGACTATGAGTCCATTGCACAACTGACCGGCGCACTGGAGCAAATTATCAGCGGCGACCAGCCGCTCCAGCGGGCATTAACCGCCCTGCGCGACAACACGCATGCCATCATACTGTCAGAAAAACTGGATGATAAGGAGCGCGAAGACGCCCGGAGTGCGCCTGATTACCAGCTTCTGACGCGACTGGGGCATGAGTTCGCTCCGGAAAACAGCACGCTGGAGGTACAGAGGGACAAGGAGAGCACTGTCCAGGCAGTCTACCGGCAACTGACCGAGCTGCACCGTTACCTGCTGGCGATACAGAACGCGCCAGTACCGGGAAAATCGGCGCTGAAAGCGGTACAGCTGCGGCTGGATCAGAACAGCAGCGATCCGATCTTCGCCACCCGCCAGATGGCGAAAACCCTGCCCGCGCCGCTTAACCGCTGGGTGGGTAAGCTGGCAGACCAGGCCTGGCATGTGGTGATGGTGGAAGCCGTCCACTATATGGAAGTGGACTGGCGCGACAACGTGGTGAAACCGTTCAACGAACAGCTGGCAAATAACTATCCGTTTAACCCGCGCGCATCGCTGGATGCGTCGCTGGATGCGTTTGAGCGTTTCTTCAAACCGGACGGCGTGCTGGACACTTTTTACCAGCAGAACCTGAAGCTGTTTATGGAGAACGACCTGAGTCTGGACGACGGGGATAACAGCGTGATTATCCGCGAGGATATTCGTGAACAACTGGATACCGCGCAGAAAATTCGCGACATCTTCTTCAGCAAACAGAACGGCCTGGGCACGCAGTTTGCGGTGGAAACAGTATCGCTTTCCGGCAACAAACGGCGCAGCGTGCTGAACCTGGACGGCCAGCTCGTTGACTATAGCCAGGGACGCAACTACACCGCTCATCTGGTGTGGCCGAACAACATGCGTGAAGGTAATGAAAGTAAGCTGACACTTATCGGCACCGGCGGTAACGCTCCTCGCAGTATCGGCTTCAGCGGGCCGTGGGCGCAGTTCCGGCTGTTCGGCTCAGGGCAGCTTACCGGTGTGCAGGACGGTACCTTCAGCGTGCGCTTTAACGTGGACGGCGGTGCAATGGTCTACCGGGTACATACCGACAGTGAAGACAACCCGTTCAGCGGTGGACTGTTCAGTCAGTTCCGTCTGCCGGACACGCTGTACTGAGGAGGCACAGATGAGCAACGACGCACTCACGCAGACGATTGTGACCGGCAGCGACCCGCGCGGCCTGCCGGAGTTCAGCGCCATTCGTGAAGAAATTAACAAGGCCAGCCACCCGTCGCAACCTCAGCTTAACTGGAGACTGGTGGAGTCACTGGCGCTGACCATCTTCAAAGCCAGTGGCGTGGATTTGCACACCGCGACGTACTACACCCTGGCGCGTACCCACACGCAGGGGCTGACAGGATTTTGCGAGGGAACAGAACTGCTGGCGGCGATGATTAGTCATGAATGGGATAAATTCTGGCCGCAGGATAATCATGCCCGTACCGAAATGCTGGACTGGTTCAACACCCGCACCGGCAATATTCTGCGCCAGCAAATCTCCTTTGCGGAAAATGACCTGCCGCTGCTGTACCGCACCGAACGGGCGTTACAGCTTATCTGCGACAAACTCCAGCAGGTGGAACTGAAACGGGCACCGCGCGTGGAAAACCTGCTGTATTTTGTGCAGAACACGCGTAAACGACTGGAGCCGCAATCCAGGAGCAACGCGGACATGCCGGCGCAGACCACGGTCAGAACACTGGTCTATGCCCCGGAAAGCGCCCCCGCCACGGCGGATATCTCGCCTCCTCTTCCGGATCTGCCGGACATGAAGGTGGAGGTTCACCACAGCGCGATGGCGAACAGCGTACCGGGAGCTGTGTCAGGCAACAGAGTCAAAGGTTTTGTGGCGGGTGTTGCCTGTACGGCTGTCGTTGCTGCCGCGCTCTGGTGGTGGCAGGTGTACCCGGTGCAGCAGCAACTGGCGCAGGTCCGGGATACCGCGCAGGGTGCCGCCACCGCCTGGCTGGCCTCTCCGGATCTGAACAGTTACGGACAACGGCTGCAACAGCTTCCCGATGCCCCTCCGTTACAGTTGCTGGAAACGGGCATACAGATGATGCGAACGGCGGACAGCCGCTGGCCGGAGAGCCTGCAACAGCAGCAGGCGACGGCGCAGTGGAATGCGACGCTGAAAACCCGCGCGCAGAACAGCCCGCAGATGCGGGGATGGCTCCAGACTCGCCAGGATTTACATGCCTTTGCGGATCTGGTGATGCAGCGGGAAAAAGAGGGATTGACGCTTTCCTATATCAAGAATGTCATCTGGCAGGCCGAGCGAGGACTGGGACAGGAAACACCACTGGAATCCTTGCTGACGCAGTACCAGGACGCGCGGGTGCAGGGGGAAAACACTGATGTGCTGGAAAAACAGATTAATGAGCGGCTGGACGGTGTATTAAGCCGCTGGTTGTTGCTAAAAAACGATGGGATGCCGGAAACGGCAACTGAAAACAAATCTGGAAAATAACGACGAAATCAAAGGAGTTTATCATGGCAAATCCGGTTTATTTGACACTGAACGGCGATCTTCAGGGGCTGATCTCCGCTGGCTGTTCTTCCATGGCTTCCATTGGCAACAAAGCTCAGATTGCACATATGGATCAGATTATTGTGCTGGGTCTGTCCCATGGGCTGACCCGTGCACAGAACGTTAATCATCAGATGCTGATGATCGAGAAGCCAGTGGATAAATCTTCCCCGTTACTGACTAAAGCCATTAGCGAAAATGAATGTTTGACCTGCGACTTTGAGTATTACCGTACCAACCGCTTTGGCATTAATGAACTGTATTATAAAGTGAAGCTGATTAACGCCCGTATCGCCAGTATTGCACACAATGTGCCACACACTATCACCAACAGTCAGGGGCAACCGGAAGAGTCAGTCTCACTAACCTATGAAAGTATTACCCAGGAACACTGTACTGCAGGTACCAGTGCGTACAGCCTGTGGGAAGAACGACTTTTTTAGCATCAATGAATATTGAAAATGCGAAGGAGAGCGTATGAGATTGAGAATTAGTAGGGCTGTCGGGGTTAATCAGCCAAATAGCATTGCTGATGTCAGGAAAATTCAGATGTTACTGAATAGATCTATTCGTGACGACAATATTGAATCCCTGAAAGAAGACGGCTTATGGGGACCTAAAACTTTTGCCAGATTAGTGTACTTTCAGGAAAAATTTGTTCATCTTTCTCACGCTGACGCAGTAGTTAATCGATATGGCCCAACCTTCAGAAGATTAAATCAGGCTAACGGTGCGGCCCATAATAAAACTTCACCACACCAGAAACAGACTGCGTTAGTACCGGATAGTAATCAGATTAAACAATTAGCACAACGTGCATCATTACCCTTACCTGCAATTAAGTCTGAATGGATTAACAGGGCGTTACCAGCAGCTATTAATGTTAAACGTAACTGGGGAGTACCGATAGCCGTGACTATTGCCCAGGGGGCCCTGGAATCGGGGTGGGGGCTTAAAGCAAAAGGGAATGCATATTTTGGTGTAAAAGGAAAGTCTCCTGAAGGTAACTCCATAACGTTTACGACACATGAAAATTATGATGGTCAATCAGTAAAGATTAAGGACAGTTTTCGATCTTATGATTCGTTGGAACAATCAGCAGATGATTATGGTCGATTTCTTAGCGTTAATAAACGTTACGCCACAGCATTTTCTTACCCGAATGACCCTGAGAAATTTATACATGAAGTAGCTAAAGCTGGATATGCAACAAATCCTGATTATGAGAAGCATATAATTAATATCATTAGGACTACCGGTATAAAAGATTACGATACTATGGGCGTTTCTACATCCATGTGTTATATTAATCCTTTACATTATTTTAGCTTGCTGGACTAAAAATGAAAAAATTAGTTTATATAACGTTACTTGGTTGTGCGACTTTCACGGCGAACGCATTCTCAACTGAACTACCTCCGATTGTTCAACTGGTCAAAAAAACACTGGAGCAGAGAAAACTCCTGGTCTCTCCGGAATGTACTGATTACCTTTATATTCCAGATAATGAACCTGGCATAGATGTAGTTAATGTTGTGGAAAAACATGGTGGAAATTGTCCTGGTGACCCACAAACACAGCCCAGGTTATTCAGTGTATCTGTCGATAAAAAAACACATAAAATGGAGTCAGATATTAATGACCCTGAGGATGGCACTCTTTCTCCCCTTCCTGAAAAGTGAATGTTCTCCTGTGAGGATATTAATGCAGGAGTAAGGGATGGGATGTATTGAATAAATTCATTATCATTCACCCTGTTCAAATTAATCTGTTCAGGAAGTTTAAATATGTATCGGTTCTACTGAGAAGAAAAGTTGACGATATCATCAAAACCTATGATGAAATAACCAGTGTAACCGACGGGCGGCATGTTGATGCTCATCTGTGGTGTGGTCACTGGAATGCTTTTTGACCGGGAAAAGGAGATGGCTCAGAAGATCAGAAATTTTCGTACCACTGACTGCCGCCGCAGATCATCGGCGGCAGATATTCCTGAATACGGGCATTTATCAGATTTTATTGCTGTACCGGTTTGCCAGGTCCCGTACCACCATTTGGCAGGTTTTTTGTTCCAGGCTGACAATCTGCTGTTCTGTAATATCCATTTTCTCACTGGTTTTCGCATCAGTTTTCGCTTTTGCATCAGTTTGCACGATCAACGGAACAGCCACTGATTCAATATTGGCAGGGGAATATGTGGCCCATTCCCCAGTGGCGACATCCACCAGCGCAAACCGGATCAAATAACGTAGTGATGATCCTGACAATGTTTCTCCGGCGTATTTTTTCCAGACTACCTCTTTTGTCACAGAGTTATATTTTCCCGATTCCAGTTCATCCCAGTAAACCACGATGGCTTTCTGTCTGCCTTTTGCTGCAATATATCTCATCACCTGCATATAGTTTGCATTAATCACACTGTTCTTGTCTGCTGAAAAATCGTCAGCCGTGGTCGCGTCAACCTGCGCTTCCTTTACCGGTGTGACAGGCTGAACAGGGCGTTTTTTCTTCACAACTGGAATACCGGAGAATGTGGATACCCTATAGTAGCGCTGCATTTCCTGTTGCATGATGACATCAGGTGCGTGAGAGCCGGATTTTACAAGCACAACGGCAGAGTTCAGAGGGATAGTAAATTGCCCCTGAGCCTCCTCGATGGCATTATGAATATCTTCCTCGGTGATTTCCAGCGTCAGCTCATTGCCAAAAACATCCTGATCGGTTAGCTGCGATGTGGAAGAGATTTGCTCCTGGTGAGAAACTGCACCTGCTTTTGTTTTCTGGGCATCAATGGAGAATGTCCTGGTACACCCGGTTAACAGAAAGGAACCTGAAACAAGAAATAGTAATAACCCTGACCTGGTATTCATAAATAACAATCCTCATTGATATATCATTTTTATTTAATACGGAAAGCAGTGGCTTATTATACCGTTATTTATGGATAGCATAAGATAAATATTAATAGGCCGCGTGAATACATGGTGAAATATCATTCACAAAGTAGATGTAAAATAATTCCCATGCCGATATGAAATGACAATTAATGGCTATAAAATTTATTGTACTGTAAAATTAATGATGCACACAATAAAGGGCTCTCCTGTTAAAATAATCAAAAATATAATTTCTGAATCCGGTTCGTCATTATTAAAATAAGAGTAATGAAAACATGTTAATATTGAGGGTGCTTTTGCGTATAATGCTGTAATGATCTTTGTTCATAATCTATATAACGACGTTTCAAAAAATATTTATATATAATTGAGTTAAGAAATAAAGAACATCAGAAAAATTGTTGGTTATTATAGCAATCATCTTTTACGATATTTTCCCGGCTAATGGAGAATGTAATTATGTATTCCATCCTTCGTGACGCCAGAAATTCATCAATGCCTGTTTGGGTTACAATAAATGAAACGGTTGATATTATCAATAACCTCACTATACATGCAGTTAAATTCAGTGGTCTCTGCCGCTTCGCACTTTACGGACATATCACACTATCAGTCTATTTTCAGTCACAGCTCATATTCCTGCGAGTCAGCATGAAAATGAATAACATTATTCAGACAATAAAGGTTGATACTGAAAATATTATTACCCGGTTATGTTACCTGAGTAGTGAGTACATCATTAATAATGATAACCGTCTTGCAGGTACGGAAGGTGATTATATTCCTCACCGCAGACACGCTGAAGGCACCGCGTTGGCTAAGAACGGAAGAGGGGAGTATTGAGTTGCTGAACTAGCCCAAAAGCAAAAAACCAGCCCGTAGGCTGGTTTCTCTAAATAGTGGTGCCCGGACTCGGAATCGAACCAAGGATTCGTTTCTATAGCAACGAAATCACCGAATAACAGTGAGTTACCTTTACGCTTCGATTCCGAATGTACCACTATTTTGTACCACCCTCAA
>NZ_JBIMRC010000035.1:0-25000 GCF_043945575.1 Enterobacter cloacae complex sp. 2024EL-00214
TCTGACGGCGCTTAGTGCTGAATTCACTATCGGCGAAGGTGAGTTGATGGCTCATGATGTCCCTCTGGGATGCGCTCCGGATGAATATGATGATCTCATATCAGGAACTTGTTCGCACCTTCCCTAAGTGTGATACATTCCTGGCGCGCCAATGACCACCACACATGACGGATATGCAGAACATCACTCAACAATTTCGCTGGCTTCTGCTTGTTATCCCGTCACTCAGCGGTTGCGGCACGCTCTCGCAAATGTCCTCCCCGGCAGGTACTCAGGAACTCCTCACCCATGAATCGCTGGATGGCGACGTTGATAGCGTGGTGCGTCACTATATGGCACAAAAATCCGTCCCCGGGATGACGGTCGCGGTGATCCATAATCGCAGCTCACCGCAGTTTTACACCTGGGGTGTAACTGATGCGGTCCATCGCTACCCGGTGAGACCCGATACCCTGTTTGCCCTCGGTTCGCTCAGCAAAGGGATTACGGCGGAAGTAATGGCTTGTCTGGTGAAGGAAGGGCGACTGAGCTGGGACGATAACCTGGCGACATTGCTACCACCGGGTACGCCGCTTAGCGCGGATGCACAAAAAATTACCCTACTGGAACTGGTGACCCACAGCTCCGGCCTGCCACGGCAGAATATGGATGTTCCAATGCTGGGGAAATTCATCAGCTATTTAAGCAGTGGTGATAATTTTTATGGCGAGCTGGACAGCGATAACGTGCTGCGTTATCTCGCCAACTGGCGCGCGCCGAAGCATAAAATACCGCAATATTCCAATACCGGCTACGCCCTGATCGGCTATATCCTGAAACATAAAACCGGCGAAGATATTCAGAGTTTAGCCTCGCGCTATATTTTTCGACCGCTGCAAATGTCAAACAGTAGCTTTACTCCCCAGAAGTTAAATGGTTACCCACAGCGTGCGCTTGGCCACGCTGGCGATCAGCCTAAATTTATCCCGCGCGGGCAGTTAACTCCGGACTGGCATTTTTCCAACAACATGGTGGCGGCAGCGAGTTTATACAGTAACGCCGAAGATCTGGCAGCCTATGCCCGTTATCACGTGTCGACGACCAACAATAGCTTACTGGATAGCGTCTTTGCCGAAGTCCGTAATACCAATATTCAACGCCCCGACGGTGTACAGGGTATTGCCTGGACCACCGACTTTATCGGTCTGGAAAAAATTACTTATCAGGTAGGTTATATTGGCGGTTACTCCAGCTTTATCGGTTTTGATAAAGAAAGAGGCAATGCCGTGGTGGTGCTGCAAAATACGTTTAACTGGAGCAATTATATTGGCATCGCGCTATTGATGGATATGGCGAAAAACGACAGCCTTATCCCTGGCAACCGTTTCGCGAAAAATTAGACGTCTTTAACTCTTTTAGCGGCAATATCTCACACTGGCGGCCCCTCTGCGCGCTGATGTTCCGTCTTTCCTGCTGTGCTTACCCGTTTTGCAGATATTCGTAAAAATAATCAAATAGCTCGCAGCAACTTTCTGGCAGGTGCCGGAACGATGCCACTAATAGGCGTGCTGAGGGCTGCAGCAACCGCTCTGTTTCAGAAAAAATAGCACACGATAATCTCTGCCATGCCACCGGCAAATACGCCGGTGGCAACATCTCACTCAGGTTAATCCACCAGCACATTCAGTTCATCAATCGCCTCTGGCGGTAATTCCAGATCTGCCGCTGCCAGATTTTGCCGCAGATGCGCCACGGAAGATGTCCCTGGGATCAGCAGGATATTGGGCGAACGTTGCAGTAACCACGCCAGCGCGACCTGCATCGCCGTTGCGCCCAGCGAATCGGCGACCACCTGTAACCCGGAAGATTGCAATGGCGTAAAACCGCCCAGCGGGAAGAACGGTACATACGCAATACCCTGCCGTGCCAGCGTATCCACCAGCGCATCGTCACCACGGTTCACAATGTTGTACATGTTTTGCACGCACACCACGGGCACCATCTTTTGCGCTTCCTCAACCTGGGTGGCCGTGACGTTACTCAACCCAATATGGCGAATCAGCCCCTGTTGCTGTAGCTCCGCAAGCGTGGTCAGGGGTTCGGTAATCGATCCCTCCGCAGGCCCGTGAGCACTAAACATAATGCGCAGGTTAACCACGTCCAGCACATCCAGCTTCAGGTTACGCAGGTTGTCATGCACCGCCTGCGTCAGCTCCTGCGCGGAAAATGCAGGCAGCCATGAGGCATCCTCACCACGGCGGGCACCAATTTTAGTCACGATAGTCAGATCGTCCCGGTATGGATGGAGCGCCTCGCGGATAAGCTGGTTGGTAACATGAGGGCCGTAAAAATCGCTGGTATCAATGTGATTCACCCCGGCAGCCACCACCTCGCGGAGCACCTCCAGTGCGGTATGTTTGTCCTTTGGCGGGCCAAACACTCCCGGTCCGGCGAGCTGCATCGCACCATAGCCTACTCGTTTAACCGTTCGCGTCCCAAGCGTATACGCGCCGCTTTTATCAATGCTGCTCATGTTGACCTTCCTCATAAAAATGATCCGGATTTACAACAGGTTCCGCTATGGAACCATTAGTTAAGCAATAGTTAAATTAAAGTTTAATTTCTCTACGACGATAGTAGTTATGTAACCCTGCATCTCTAACGGACGACCGCTATGCTGAAAAATCTGCACGTGATTACCGGTATTATCTTTGCCCTCACCATATTCTGTCTGCTGCAAGTTGTCACGGGAGGGTTGTTCTACTCCGCCGTCAGCAACGATCGTCATAACTTCCAGAACTCCGGGATACTTAATGCCCAGCAGGAAAGCCTGAGCGACAGCGTGAACACGCTGGTGAAAACACGCGTCACCGTCACGCGCGTGGCGATCCGCTACCTGAAAAACCAGCGTGACCCGGCTTCCCTTGCGGCGATCAACAAACTGCTGGGTACCGCGAGTGATTCACTGGGCAAAGCTGAAGCGTATTACAACACCTGGCAAAAAATGCCGCAGGTTAACGGTCAAAACGCAGCGTTAACGGAAGAGATGCAGAAATCCTGGAGCCAGATGCACGAAGTGATGCGCCTGTCGATTGAGTATCTGCGTGCCGACAACTATCAGGCCTATGGCGATCTGGATGCCCAACAGGCACAGGACGATATGGAAGCGGTCTACAACCGCTGGCGCGCGGAGAACAACACGTTGCTCAAGGCTGCGACAGAAGAGAACCAGAGTAGCTTTACCCATATGCAATGGACACTGGCAGGCATTTTCCTGGCCGTGATTGTCGTGCTGGTGGTGATCTGGCAGGGCCTGCAACACCTGCTGTTAAAACCGCTGAAAGTCATTATGAACCATATTCGTACCATTGCAGGCGGTGATCTGACACATGACATTGCCCTGGGGAGCCGTAACGAAATGGGCCAGTTGGCTGTCGGCCTGCATGAGATGCAGCAATCGCTGGTGAGCACGGTCAGCGCCGTACGTGGCAGCACCGATTCCATCTACACTGGTGCAGGTGAAATTGCCGCCGGGAGCAATGACCTCTCCGCCCGCACCGAACAGCAGGCCGCTTCGCTGGAAGAGACTGCCGCCAGCATGGAAGAGTTAACCGCAACGGTCAAACAGAACTCCGACAACGCCCGTCAGGCCACGTTGCTGGCGAAAAATGCATCCGAAACCGCTGCCCGCGGTGGTCACGTGGTGGATAACGTTGTCCGTACCATGACCGAGATTGCCGACAGCTCACAGCAAATCGCACACATCACCGGCGTGATTGACAGCATTGCCTTCCAGACCAACATTCTGGCCCTCAACGCTGCGGTAGAAGCGGCCCGCGCAGGGGAACAGGGGCGTGGGTTTGCGGTGGTTGCAGGTGAAGTACGCACGCTGGCCAGCCGCAGCGCGCAGGCGGCAAAAGAGATCAAAGGGCTTATTGATAACTCCGTCAGCCGGGTCAATACCGGTTCTGACCAGGTCAGTGAAGCGGGCGCAACCATGAAAGAGATTGTCGCAGCCGTTACCCGTGTGACCGATATTATGGGTGAGATTTCATCCGCATCCGATGAGCAGAGTCGCGGTATTGAACAGGTGAGTCTTGCGGTTTCGCAGATGGACAGCGTCACACAGCAAAACGCCGCGCTGGTACAAGAGTCCGCTACGGCGGCAGCGGCGCTGGAAGATCAGTCCGAGCAGCTTCGCCTTGCTGTGGCAGCATTTCGTCTGAACGGAAAAGAAAAAGCTGCCGCACCTCGCCCGACAAATGTAAAAACGCCACAGCTATTGCGCCCGGCAACGGCAAGTACACATTCCACCGACAGCAACTGGGAAACCTTCTGAGTCTGACGCGGGCGATCGCATCGCCCGCAATCATCATTCATTAGCGGCTGCGCTTGGCGTGACGTTCCCAGTTATCTTGTTTTGCTTCATCAGATTTTCGTAGTGAGACATAACATGCCCCGCTACCACCGTGGTGGGGCTGCGCCACACAAAAAGCGAGAACATCGTCGAACTCGGGTAACCAGCGTGCCAGATAGCTGCGTACCACATTGGGGTGTGAGTTCTGCTCGCGCCCCTTTCCATGAATGATAACCAGATTGCGTAATCCGTCACGTCCGGCCTGGCGGATAAAAGCAAACAGCATCTGACGGCAGCGCTCTGCAGGCTGATGTAACAGGTTTAAGCTGGCCTGGCGGGAGTATTTACCTGAGCGTAGTTTATCAATAACGCCCTGCTGAACCCCTTCCCGCTGAAACGCCAGCGGCTCCTCAATCGGCAGAAGTTCCAGAAACCCCAGCGTTAAGAAGTTATCGAGCTGCTCGGTATCCACCTCCTGACGCACCCGCGTGTTACGGCTCTGTTGCCAGTGAATATCCGTGCAGCGTTTCAGAGGCTGGACATCCTCTACGGCATCAAGAAAAAGTGATTTGTCGTCAGGGCTCATGGAAATCCTCCGGCTACATCTGAGCCTGTACTATACCTGTGCCGGACGTGGGCCTCAATAACAGGTACCTCTGCAGAGAGGTTGCACAAATATTAACCTGATGAATATATAAAATAATCAGGATTAATATTTAAACCAAACTTAACTAAAATTTCAGCAGACATTAAATGGGAGAATTTAAGTTAAAATTTCGTGAAATCAATCACTCTGCGTCCTTTCATTTTGAAGAAAAGCTGTTATAACTTATTAAACCTACCTCAGGAATAAAACATGTGGGACCCGTAAAGGACGTACTGCTGTGTGTACTATAGAGTCTGCCTGATGTCGGGCAGACTCCGTTTTTTTATTATTTAAATCTTACGCTAATATTATTTTTCTGCCCTCTCTTCTGAACCGTGTTATTAACAATTCAGTGAGCGATGGCTAAACCTCTCTTCTGGCTGCTTATAATAACTGCCCCGCGGAGCAGAGTGAGATCACGCGTGCTTTTTAACCAAAAGAACGCTTCGTAACGCGTTAGAAAACGCATAAGAAGGTTATGAAACTGAGGAAGATACATGGCCTGGCTGTCGACAGGCCGAATGACTTAACGGTAGTATATTTCAAACGTCGCCACCGCGTTGACATCACCACCTTTCACGGTGCCTGTCTGTATATAGCGTGCTTTTAGCGGAATAGAAACCGACTGATTTTTTGTCGTTTGCGCCGCCGCCTCATATTCAGTGTCAAATTGCACCACCGTGTTGTTACTATCCAGAATCTGAATCCCTACGCCTTCTGCCGCGCCGGATCCGCTCGCAATGCTCAGGATATTGCTATTGCTGACGCCGGTAGAGCCTGAAGTGGTAAATTTATAATCCACTTTAATCCCGGCTTCGCATTTATCTAACTGAATACGAAAACTATTATCCGAAACCACCGCCGAAAGCTTATTGTCAAAATCATCCGTCGAAATGGGCATTAATGGTACGGTGATATTCTTTTCGGCCAATGTACACGTATTCGCCTGCACATTAACACTGGACGCGCTAAAACGTAATTTGCCAACAACCAGATTGTCGTATTTCCAGTCGGCTACCAGTCGGGAAGTATCTAATGTGCCAGAAGATACTGGGCCAGTCACCACAACCTGTATCGCCGCATTGAGTGTAAAGTTATACCCCATAGCACCCACCGTCGAAGTGCCTTTATGCCAGGGCGTCAGCAGGTTGCCGGGATCGAGAGCACCTCCGTCATTTGCCCACCCCGAACGGATACCTATTCCGGGGACATTCGTCGCATAAGTATTTGCCGCTGGCGCATTCGTCACATGATCGGCATCAGTTAACACCGTATACCCTTGATAAATATCACCAATTGCATTGCAGCGCAAATAAACGTTAGGCATCGTTATATCTTGCGAATACAGGATTGTGCCAATCGCTGCATCGCTATTCACGACTAACGGGGGAATAGAAAAATCAGCGTCAGAAATTACCCCTGTGTAGACTTCACAGATAGCCCACGCCGATTGACTAAACCAGGCACCTATTACCCACACTATATGATAAAGATAAAATGCCGATTTTCTCTTTTTCATGATTCATCCCTGAATGATTGACACGTCGTCGCAATAAGCAGGATTCGAGCGCTAGCCTCTTCAGGTACCTGCACCTGTCCTTCACATTGCGTATCTGGTGAGTTTCCCCACTGCACGGAAAACGACTGTGCCCCTTTCAAACCGGTAACATACACTTCGCCATCGTCCCCGACGATGGACGTCGTCCCCGCCATGCTTAATATCGCGCCAAACGGCACAAAACCCTGACCACGTTTAAGCGTCAGCAACACCCGTTTGCCGCTCCGTGCGGTGAAATTGGCCGCCACTGCCGCGCCTTTGGTCGGCACGACATCCAGAGAAGGCTCCTGAATATCCAGATCGCTACGCTCCTGCGTGTTGACCACCACCGAATTATGGCGATAGTTGGTTAATGTCGGCACTATTGCATTGCCCCAGCGGTCGGTATAAATCCCTTGCCCACCCTGAATTTTGACATTCGCGCCATCGTTAATATGCACCACAGCAAAGGCATCCTGCAGTGAGCGCCCCAGCGTGATCCCGTTAGGATGCGCGACAATTGACCCTTGTGCGCTGTAGTTCCACTGACGGTTATCCCCCTGATAGCTATAACCAGAACTGAACTCCCCGACAGAGGCACGGTAACGACCTGAAAGATAGCCGCCATAGCCAATATTATTATCGGTATAGCTCTGCTGCAGGTTATAGCTCAGATTATTGTCCGCCAGCGCCGTCCCGTTGATCCCTACCTGATGCGATGTATTGCTATTCTTCGAGCTGTTCAGGCTATAGGTTGCCCAGGCATCGGGTAGCCAACGAGAAAGAGGAATATTCAACGTTAAAGAGAGCTGATGGTCGTCATCCGTTGAGGGCGTTTTCGTCAGGCTATAGTTGATTGACCAGTTGGTGCCTGCCCAGGTCGTGCTATATCCCATGCTTACACTCCGCTCATGTCCCTCCATATACCAGTAATCTTGTTGGTAGGCATTCATATACACGGACCCCCACTCCCCAACCGACTGTGATAAATTCACCTGCAAACGACTGCGACGGTTATTGGTGTTCCGATAGCTGTAAATGCTGTCATCATCGTCATACTGTTTGTTGTCGCGTCGGTCGATCGCCTCCTGGAAGGTGTAGAACCCGGAAGTTGAATAGCGGTAGCTCGCCAGTGTCACCGTGGTGTTGGTAATGGGGAAATCCTTTGCATACTGCGCACGCCATGATAGCCCTTGCGAGTCGCCCTCATCGCCTAATGACGCTTTCGCCGCAGTCACATCCATTGAGACAGAGCCTAAGTTGTGTAAATCCGCACCGATCCCCACAAGGCCCGAGCGATACATTGATGCGCCGAGTAAACCACTGTAGACGGTAATGCCGTAAGGCAGGCCGTAAATCACCGTCGCCTGTGCAAAGTCCGGCTCCTCGCCACCATCGACATCGCGGTAACGTCCCGCCGCGATGCTGTATTTCAGCGCCCCTTCACGCTGCAGTACCGGTACGGACGAACTGGCCTGAATAAAACTATGCTCTGAACCATCGGCTTCCTGAACGGTAACCTCCAGATCCGCGCCAGCGGTTACCTGACTTAAATCACGGATCTCAAAAGGCCCGGAGGAAACATAGGTCTGGTAAATAGTGTAACCATTTTGCTTGATCGTCACCTTCGCGTCGCTGTTCGCAATACCGCGCACCACAGGCGCAAAACCCTGCTGACTACTGGGCAACATACTGATGTCGGTTTCTATCTTCGCGCCTGTCATCTGCACGCTGTCGAACAACTCGCCGTCGGTATAAGTCTGGCCCAACTCAAACTGGCTTTTCAGCGCTTTAATATCGCGCTGTAACACGGTGCTGATTGACTCCCAGCCATTGCTATTTTCCCAGGTACTGTTGTTACGCAGCCGCCACGGCCCTATATTCAGACCAGAGTTCGCACTCATCCATTGCGAATTATCCGTATTACTGCCGTTTTTTTGGCGAGAACCGGAAATATAGTAACTCGACCATAGCACCGGTATACCCTCATCCCACTCTTGCGGGTCCACTTCACCCACTGCGGCGACATTACGATAAATTTGCGGAATGCGTAAATGCAGGGTTTGCGTATCAGGACTAAAATCATAGCTGGCTTCGGGAAGATAATCGGCGATATCCCCGATGACGTCATTATCCGCGAACGAAGCGAATGTTTTGACCGTATCGACTTTCACACCAAACTGGCGCAATTCACCTTTGGTGAGTTGTGGAATTAATTTCTTTTTATCCGGCGATAAAACATACGTCAGATTTTTTTTGGCAATCTTATCTTGATCCCAGATAATACTTGTCAGATAACGCCCTGGCGTCAGACCATTATTTTTCAAATAGGATTCAATGGCACCAGTATTTTCAAGCGGAGAATCGGTTTCCAGAACGCTAAGATTGAAATAGTCCTCAGCGAATACTGAGCTACAGACTGAATATAAACTGAATACAATAGCATTCAGGACCCATGTTCGAACTGGTCGCGATGCAGGCATGATAAAATTCTCTTATTAAATTCCATTTATTTCATCCAATTACAATGACTGCTTATGAGATACTGTTTCTGTGCCAAAATCGTTGATGGCAGTCCACTCAGCATTGCCGGTACTACCCGCTAATAAAGTAAAATGCTGTTCACTTAATGGTGCCACCATCATACTGATAGCCGATGGTGTGTTTTTTTCATCCGACGGAACAACGGCTTTGCCACCTACAGTCAACTGACCAAACGTGATATAATAAGGTGTTGGGTTTTTCGCTATCAGTTGATTACCCTGGCGGTGAAACTGGATTTTTTCCCAGGCGGTTTTCGCATCGTAGCCATTTAATTTTCCTGGACGCCAAAACAGCTTAACGCGTGTTTTTATGGCAAACTGTAATGTGTTTTTATTTTTCAGTGATTCTGGAATAGCCGATACTGATTTCACATTTACCAGGAAGAGCGATTCGCGATCCTGTGGTAACGCGCTGCCGTTACCGGTATAGACCACATGTAATAATGTTTGACGCCCCTCTTCTAGCTTATAAATCGGAGGCGTAATAACGAAGGGGGCTTTGCTGTCATCAACATTGCTCACCCAACTTTGAACTAAATAGCGTTCATCGTTATCTTTATTTTTTAAAGATATCTGGACTTCTGCCTGATCGGCAGGATAGATAACCCGGGTGCCACCGAGCACAACACCAGCCTGGGCCGAACTGGCGAATAAAATAACACCAGCAATGGCTGCAATATTCCACTTCATAAATGGTTCCCGGTCATCAGGAATATCTGACTGGATATCAGCCAGATACTTACAATACTTTAACGATAAAGCAGCGTATAAGTTGCCTGCGCGGTATAATCACCGGCAGTCGGTTTAACCGACCCTACCTGTACGACCTTCGCCGTATAAGTGAAGGTCGCCGCTCCGGTGCCTTTCACGGTTTTATCCGATGTTGATGCAGGCTCTGAATTGTCAAACAGAACATCGGCCCCCGCCCAGTTAACCAGACGGACCCCCACATTAGTGGCGACTCCTGTTGTTTTCAGCACGCTCGTCTTACTGGTGACGGTTGTACCATTAAACTTCAGATTGATTTTGTCGATATTGGTATCACAACCCGTCAACGCAATATCGAATGTTTGGGAATCGCCAACAGAATCATCAGCAGTAAATGCCGAAGGATAGACGTCTTTAAACGTAACGGTACCGTTAGCGTCCGTACTGTTTACGGTGACATCACAAGTATCGTCAATAATCTTCCCGTTAAAAGTGACTGTCCCCGTATCTGTTGCGAAAGCGGATGACATGCCCCCCGCGAGCAGACCGCCAATAAACAACGCGCAAAGCGACTTTTTACACATAATGCATTCCTTATTTATGTTTATTCATCACCAGATAAATGTTTTTATTAACGAAAGGGAAGTAAAGAAAAACAGCAAGCAACCACGCAGATAAAATTTTCCGAGCCCTATACTCACCATAGAAAATCAGACTGTTTTCTCATGCCTCATTCGATTTATTAATATTAAATTAATATGCCACCACTCATGATGCGGCACAATTTAAATATAATTAAACGTCAATTAAATTATATTAAATTTAAAAAAATTAATATAAAAATAAAATACGCAAAGTATCTGAACAGAGCAAGATTGATCAGGGACATGGCCGCATTGAAGTCCATCAATCGTACGTGCTTGACAGTTCAGAACTGGAAGGTGATTTTCCACGCTGGAAAAGCCTGAAAGGTGTTGTCCTGATTGAAGATTTTCGTCCTGAAAAAGGTCAGATTGCGTTCCTGTTGCCGGGTACCCTTCCCGATAGTTTTTAGTTTAGGTTTCCTGCAACGCGATAAACCCGAAGCAAAACGGGGTACCTACTATTCGCTGCTCTTGCCCTATCCGCTTATCTTTTTAGGGGTATGGCTGATAATGTGGGTGACATGGTATCTTGTCGGCCTGCCGACTGGACCGGGGATATACCCGGGGCTGCACTAAAGGAATATTGATGCTGAGATTATTCGAAGACAAAATTGCGACGCCGCTTGGGCCGCTGTGGGTTATCGCGGACGAGCAGTTCAGCCTGCGCGCTGTCGAATGGGAAGAGCACAGCAACCGCATGGAAGAGCTGCTCGATATTCATTATCGTACTCAGGGCTATGAGCGCATCAGCGCCACCAATCCGGGTGGACTGAGCGATAAGCTCGCGGCGTATTTTGAGGGCGACCTCAGCATCATCGACACCCTGCCAACCGCCACGGCGGGAACCCCCTTCCAGCGTGAGGTATGGCAGGCACTGCGCAGCATTCCCTGCGGGCATGTCATGCACTATGGCCAGCTCGCCGAGCAGTTAGGTCGCGCAGGTGCAGCGCGCGCGGTGGGTGCCGCGAATGGTTCCAACCCCGTCAGTATCGTCGTGCCCTGCCATCGCGTTATTGGCCGCAACGGCACCATGACGGGCTATGCCGGTGGCGTGCAGCGGAAAGAGTGGTTGCTGCGCCACGAAGGGTATCTTCTGCTGTAGACTCCAGGCTTTTTGTGCTTAATTTTCTTCCAGTTAGGCTAA
This sequence comes from Enterobacter cloacae complex sp. 2024EL-00214, assembly GCF_043945575.1. Lineage (NCBI taxonomy): Bacteria > Pseudomonadati > Pseudomonadota > Gammaproteobacteria > Enterobacterales > Enterobacteriaceae > Enterobacter > Enterobacter cloacae complex sp. 2024EL-00214. The sequence continues at coordinate 11,559 of NZ_JBIMRC010000035.1, forward strand.
AAATCCATAATCAAGCTGTGGAATTTCAAGAAGATGGCAACACGTTGTCGTCTCTTGTTCTTATTGGTGGTTTGTCAGGCTTACGTACTTACCAAAAAGATGTTAAAATTGACTAATATCAATTAAGGCTTGAGCAAACCTATGATCCCAGAAAAGCGAATTATACGACGCATTCAGTCTGGCGGTTGTGCTATCCATTGTCAGGATTGCAGCATCAGCCAGCTCTGTATCCCGTTTACCCTGAATGAGCATGAACTCGATCAGCTTGATAATATCATCGAGCGCAAAAAGCCTATTCAGAAAGGGCAGACGCTGTTTAAAGCGGGAGACGAACTGAAATCGCTCTATGCTATCCGTTCTGGCACCATTAAAAGCTACACCATCACTGAACAAGGTGATGAGCAAATCACCGGCTTCCATCTGGCGGGCGACCTGGTCGGCTTTGACGCCATCGGTACTGGCCATCACCCGAGCTTTGCTCAGGCGCTGGAAACCTCAATGGTTTGCGAGATCCCGTTTGAAACGCTGGATGACCTGTCCGGAAAAATGCCTAACCTGCGCCAGCAGATGATGCGTTTGATGAGCGGTGAGATCAAAGGCGATCAGGACATGATCCTGCTGCTTTCCAAAAAGAATGCAGAAGAGCGACTGGCTGCGTTTATCTATAACCTCTCCCGCCGTTTCGCCGAGCGTGGTTTCTCCCCGCGTGAGTTCCGCCTGACCATGACGCGTGGCGATATTGGTAACTACCTGGGCCTGACCGTTGAAACCATCAGCCGTCTGCTGGGTCGTTTCCAGAAAAGCGGCATGCTGGCCGTTAAAGGTAAATACATCACCATCGAAAACGGTGAAGCGCTGGCGGTACTCGCCGGAAACTCCCGCAACGTGGCATAAAACCACCGCATGACTGATGCCAGATTGATAAATTTCAGTAATTTATTGATCTGGCTTTTTTATCCATCAATATTCAATAAATTATTGTAATATCAACGACATGATAAATCCATTACCAGACAATAGCGGAGTATATCAGTTCATTTAACACCCCTAAAACCACGCCCATTTTTCGTAGCTCCCCCGCCTCTCTCCAGTTTCACAATTCCCGGATTCGTCGCAGCAATTAAGCACGACATAATCGTCAAACTCACCTGCCAGCGCATCGTCCCCTTGAAGGTTTTGGTGTAGACACCTCGTCGCAAAAAGATAATCGATTGAACAAACATAAAGGGGCAGGTCAGAAAAATTGCACATACCGTGAACCAATATTGAAATCCCATCACCTGTCATTCCCGTTAATTTTTGGGTCATTATTACACAGGTTTGTCAGATTCCCGTCAGAATGGCGTAATGATCAGCCGCCGAGCACCATGAACAGGCCGACACTATTACCGGCGCTGATCGGCAGGATCATCTTCGCGATGCACTCGTCATACCCAACACCATCGGGGCATGGGATAGCGTTCCACTGCTCGGGGCTGTAGGCAGCACCAGTGGTTATTTTTTCCATGCGATGCTTGCTCTCACCTCGCTGAGCACGAGTGCTGTGTTGAGAAATAAAAAAGGTCGCCAATTGGCAACCCTAAGAAAAAACCTGCAGAGCGAGTCCATAAAAAAATTTGATTAAATCTCCTGCTAAACAGGCCGATAAGATCGCTATCTAAACCATCACGAGGAAATTTTATGGCTATTAAACATGCAGGCATTTGCGGTCATTGCCGCGAGACTGTTAGCCCATTCATCATCGAAGAAAACACTTTCCAGCGTGATAAATGTGAGTGCCCGGAATGTCATGGGATTCTTTATGCTTGCCGGACACCTGGCTGCGATGATTATGCTAAAGGCGGAAAAGCATACGATGAAGAATTATGTCCTGGATGCACAAAGGCAATAGCTGAAAACGCTGGAACAATTGTAAAATCTATTGCTGGTGTGGCTCTTACGATCGGCACAACAGTTGCTACAAACCACTTCACTGACAAGAAGAAATAATAATATCAAGCGATCGTAAAACTAATCCATAAATGAAAAGCCCAAGGCGTTGACCTCGGGCTTGAATTCTTTGTGCCGACAATCAAAGCTATGGACGACGATATTATATTTACATGAAATGTATGCTGTTTAATTGACCTTTGCAATGCCCTGCTGCAAAAAGGTCGCCTTTTGTTGTGATCGTGTTCTCATAGTGCAGGAAAGTGGGTTACTTTTCCAAAAACGCTATATCCTATGGATGGAAGCAGGGTTTACGCCGAGCGGGAATTCGCGAACGTCACCCATACCAGTCCAGGCATACTTATGCATGCTGGTCTCTTTCGGCAGGGGCCAACCCTTCCTTTATTGCTACTCAAATGGGTCATGAGGATTTCAGGAGGGTTTACGTAGTTTATGCCAAATGGATCGGCGATATGGACAAGGACCAGGTGACTATCATAACCAACAGAATTACGACCGGTTTGCCCCCATCACGCCCCCAGAGCGTTACGAACACGAAGAAATGCCTTTGAAATCAGTGCAACTCAAGAATTACCAATAAATTTTAGTGATTTATTGATCTGGCAAAAACTTCCCCCCTGTTTGATTCAAGATATATAGGTTACTCTTTTACTTACAGACTGTGGTGACAGTTGTAAGGAGACCTGTATGGCAAAGTATCAAAATATGCTGGTGGCCATCGATCCTAACCAGGACGATCAACCCGCGTTACGGCGTGCTGTGTATTTACATCAACGGATTGGTGGCAAAATCAAAGCGTTTTTGCCGATCTATGACTTCTCATACGAGATGACCACCCTTCTGTCGCCTGACGAGCGTACGGCTATGCGTCAGGGAGTGATCAGTCAACGTACTGCGTGGATCCGCGAGCAGGCGAAATACTACCTCGAAGCGGGTGTCCCTATCGATATTAAAGTGGTCTGGCACAACCGACCTTTCGAAGCCATTATTCAGGAAATTATTGCCGATGGACACGACCTGCTGCTGAAAATGGCGCACCAGCACGACAAACTGGAATCCGTAATTTTCACGCCTACCGACTGGCACCTGTTGCGTAAATGCCCATGCCCGGTCTGGATGGTGAAAGACCAGCCGTGGCCTGAAGGGGGTAAAGCCGTCGTGGCTGTAAACCTGGCGAGCGAAGAGGATTATCATAATTCACTGAACGAAAAGCTGGTGAAAGAGACACTGCAGCTTGCCGAACAGGTTAACCACACTGAAGTGCATCTGGTGGGGGCTTATCCGGTCACCCCGATCAATATTGCGATTGAACTGCCTGAATTTGATCCGAGCGTCTATAACGATGCGATCCGTGGTCAGCACCTGCTGGCGATGAAAGCGTTGCGCCAGAAATTCGGTATTGATGAAAAAATGACGCACGTGGAAAAAGGGTTGCCTGAAGAAGTGATCCCGGATTTAGCAGAACACCTGCAGGCCGGGATTGTGGTACTGGGTACCATTGGCCGCACCGGTATTTCCGCCGCCTTCCTGGGGAATACTGCCGAACAGGTAATCGACCATCTGCGCTGCGACCTGCTTGTCATCAAGCCGGATCAGTACCAGACTCCGGTTGAACTGGACGATCCAGAGGACGATTGAGCCATAACGTCCGGCAGCCGCCAGTAAAAAAAGCCGCCAAATCTGGCGGCTTTTTCACATCGACACAACTTACAGCGCTTTCAGAATCGCATCCACGCTGGCTTTGGCATCGCCAAACAGCATGTGAGTGTTCTCTTTGAAGAACAGCGGGTTCTGAACCCCTGCATAACCGGTGTTCATGGAGCGTTTGAAGACAATCACGTTCTGCGCCTTCCACACTTCCAGAACCGGCATACCAGCGATTGGGCTGCGCGGATCGTCCTGTGCCGCCGGGTTAACGGTGTCGTTGGCACCAATAACCAGTACGGTGTCGGTCTCGGTGAAATCATCGTTGATTTCATCCATCTCCAGCACGATGTCGTAAGGCACTTTCGCTTCAGCCAGCAGTACGTTCATGTGGCCAGGCAGACGACCTGCAACCGGGTGAATACCAAAGCGAACCTTGATACCCCGCGCACGCAGTTTCTCGGTGATTTCCGCTACCGGGTACTGAGCCTGTGCCACCGCCATGCCGTAGCCTGGGGTGATGATGACGGTGTGTGAGTTTTTCAGCATATCCGCAGTATCTTCGGCGTTGATCTCACGGTGTTCGCCCACTTCGTCATCAGAACCGGTAGAAGAACCATCAGAACCGAAACCGCCGGCAATAACGCTGATAAACGAACGGTTCATCGCTTTACACATGATGTAAGACAGGATCGCACCGGAAGAACCCACCAGCGCACCGGTGACGATCAGCAGGTCGTTGCTCAGCATAAAACCTGCCGCTGCTGCCGCCCAACCGGAGTAGGAGTTCAGCATTGAGACCACCACTGGCATATCTGCACCACCAATGGAAGCCACCAGGTGCCAGCCAAACGCCAGCGCAATAATGGTCATCACCAGCAATGCCAGCACCTGAGTACCTACGCTTTCGGTACGCACGAAGATCACCAGCAGTACAAATGATACGACCAGCGCCGCCAGGTTCAGCTTATGACGGTTTGGCAGCATCAGCGGTTTAGACGAGATTTTCCCGCGCAGTTTGCCGAATGCAACAATCGAACCGGTGAAGGTCACGGCACCGATAAAGATGCCGAGGAACACTTCGGTCAGATGAATGTTGACCAGAATCTGCTCCATGCCCGCTTCGTGATACAGATAGCTGTTGAAGCCCACCAGTACCGCCGCCAGACCCACGAAGCTGTGCAGGATCGCCACCAGCTCCGGCATCTCGGTCATCTCAACGCGTTTCGCCAGACGAATACCAATTGCGCCACCGATGATCATCGCCACCAGGATCCACGCAACGTTGCCGGTGTCCGGCCCGAAGATAGTGGCAATCAGCGCAATCGCCATCCCGGCGATACCAAAGTTATTACCCTGCTGAGACGTTTCGTGTTTGGAAAGTCCCGCCAGACTGAAAATAAACAGGATTGCAGCAACAATGTATGCGGCTGTGACTAATCCTCCAGACATATGCTACCCCTTAGCCTTTACGAAACATTTTCAGCATGCGCTGAGTCACGGTGAAACCACCGAAAATATTGATACTGGCGATCAGCACCGCGACAAAACTCAGGAAGCTAATCCAGCCGCCGTGCCCAATTTGCAGCAACGCACCCACCACGATAATCCCCGAGATGGCGTTGGTGACCGACATCAGCGGCGTATGCAGCGCATGGGACACGTTCCACACGACGTAGTAACCCACCACGCAGGAGAGCGCGAAGACGGTAAAGTGACCGAGGAACTCTTTCGGCGCGACATTGGCCAGCCAGCCAAACAGAATAATCACCAGCGCCATGATTGCGTATTTACGCCACGGAGAAGCTGGCTTAGCGGGCTCTTTTGGCTCTGGAGCCGCTTTTGGTGCAGCCTGAGGCTGAGCTGAAACCTGAATAGGTGGTGCAGGCCAGGTAATTTCACCTTCGCGCACAACCGTGACGCCACGCACCACGACATCGTCAAAATCAACAACGACATTACCATCTTTCTCTTTGCAGAGCAGTTTCAGCAGGTTAACGAGGTTGGTACCGTACAGCTGAGAAGACTGCGTTGGCAGACGGCCAGGCAGGTCGGTATAACCGATCACCTTGACACCGTTGGCGGTGGTGGTCACCTGGTTCGGTACGGTGTATTCACAGTTACCACCGTTTTGCGCCGCCAGATCAACAATCACGCTTCCCGGGTTCATGGAGTCAACCATTTCACGAGTGATCAGCTTCGGTGCCGGTTTACCTGGGATAAGCGCCGTGGTGACAATAATGTCGACCTCTTTTGCCTGTGCGGCAAAGAGTTCCATTTCCGCTTTGATAAAGGCTTCGGACATCACCTTCGCGTAGCCATCACCGCTGCCCGCTTCTTCCTTGAAGTCCAGTTCAAGGAACTCAGCACCCATACTTTGCACTTGTTCCTTCACTTCCGGACGGGTATCAAATGCACGAACAATAGCGCCCAGGCTGTTTGCCGCGCCAATCGCTGCAAGACCTGCCACGCCCGCACCAATCACCATCACTTTCGCCGGAGGTACTTTACCCGCAGCGGTGATTTGACCGGTAAAGAAGCGGCCAAACTCATGTGCCGCCTCAACAATAGCGCGGTAACCCGCGATGTTTGCCATTGAGCTCAGGGCATCCAGAGACTGTGCGCGCGAAATACGCGGTACAGAGTCCATCGCCATCACGGTCACACCGCGTGCCGCCAGCTTCTCCATCAGCTCAGGATTTTGCGCAGGCCAGATGAAACTCACAAGCGTCGTGCCTGGATTCAGCAGTTCAATCTCACTCTCTTCCGGTGCATTCACCTTCAGAATGACGGGAGACAGCCAGACTTCAGCACCGTCCACCACTTCCGCACCCGCCTGAATAAAGGCCTCGTCGTCAAAACTCGCCAGTTTGCCCGCGCCGCTTTCAACTGCGACGGTAAAACCCAATTTAAGCAGTTGCTCCACCGTTTTCGGTGTTGCCGCTACGCGGGTTTCATTGGCAAACCGTTCTTTTGGTACCCCAATACGCATAGTTTTCCCTTCCATCGGTTTTTGATGATGGTTTGTCGATAAACGCCCGTGGTTTGTATCAATTTTCGCCAGCATGAGAGCGACGACACATGATTAACCCCGGAAAATAAAACAGTAACAAACTTTCTATAACCTACTGAAAATAGCGCCCGTGATCTACCGCCAGAAAACACTATTTCTTACTTTATCTGTGAAAAATAAGTGATCGGCGTCGCTGACAGAGATATTTACCTTAAATTCAGCGCTGGAACCGATAAAACGTGCAAGCGAAGCGGTAAAAACATGATATAGCGCCATAAGAGATCAACTTATTAACATTAAATTAACTTGTAAAAGTCATAAACTTTATCAGTTTTACTTGTCAAACGTCTGTTTTTTCAACATATCACCAAATGTTATCGAATCTTGTCATCCGGTAAGCACTGGCTGTGAAAAATGGCGCAGACAGCGACGGGTTTTAAATGCCATAATCGGGACCGTCTCAAATAAACAACAATACCAGTACATGGTTTGCGCAAGGCGAAGGATTATTTTTATGAAGCTTAAGAACACACTCCTGGCGTCCGCACTTCTTTCTGCGACCGCCCTGTCTGCGAATGCCGCGACAGAGTTAACGCCGGAGCAAGCGGCAGCGTTAAAACCTTTTGACCATACGGTCATTGTGGGTCGTTATAACTCCATTGGCGATGCCGTCGCCGCCGCATCAAAAGCCGCCGATAAAAATGGTGCGGCCTCGTTTTACGTCGTTGACCAGTCTGATTATGGCAACAGCGGTAACCAGCGTGTCACCATCGCGCTGTTTAAAGACAATGCGCCAAAAGCTGATGCGCCGAAAAATCGTGTGATTAACGGCATCGTTGAGCTGCCAAAAGATCAGGCGATTGAACTGGAACCATACGATACCGTTACCGTTCAGGGTTTCTATCGCAGCCAGCCTGAAGTGAACGATGCCATCACCAAAGCCGCGAAAGAGAAAGGGGCTTACTCTTTCTACATCGTGCGCCAGGTCGATGCTAACCAGGGCGGCAACCAGCGTATTACCGCGTTCGTCTATAAAGAAGATGCGAAAAAACGCGTTCTGCAAAGCCCGGATGCCATCCCGGCTGACTCTGATGCAGGCCGCGCGGCAATAGCGAAAGGCGGCGAAGAAGCGAAGAAAGTTGAAATTCCTGGCGTAGCAACCTCTGCAGCACCAAGTGCTGAAGTGGGCCGTTTCTTTGAAACACAATCCACTAAAGGTGGTCGCTACTCTGTTACCCTGCCAGACGGTACCAAAATTGAAGAGCTGAACAAAACCACAGCGGCTCAGATGGTACCATTCGACAGCATCAAGTTTACCGGCAACTACGGTAACATGACGGAAGTCTCTTACCAGGTGGCGAAGCGTGCTGCGAAGAAAGGGGCTAAATATTACCACATCACCCGCCAATGGCAGGAACGTGGTAACAACGTCACCATCAGTGCCGATCTGTACAAGTAACAAAACCATTTAACGAAGGCGGCGCAATGCCGCCTTTTTTTGTAACTTTTCTTTGAATTTCTGCCGCACGTCATTGCATGCTTTCGTGACACTCCGTAAAATCCCGCGCCTTAGTGTGATCCACCATTTTTATGCGCCTGTGCGAAATAATTATTCTGGATTTGGACTTTTCATAACAGGAAGCCAATGGAAAAGAAACTTGGCCTGAGTGCTTTAACTGCACTCGTTTTAAGCTCAATGCTGGGTGCAGGTGTATTCAGTTTGCCGCAGAATATGGCGGCAGTCGCAAGCCCTGCTGCGTTACTCATTGGCTGGGGCATCACGGGGGCCGGAATATTGCTGCTGGCATTCGCCATGCTGCTGCTCACCCGCATTCGCCCGGATCTGGATGGCGGTATTTTCACCTATGCCCGTGAAGGCTTCGGGGAACTGATTGGCTTCTGTTCCGCATGGGGTTACTGGCTATGCGCGGTGATCGCTAACGTCTCCTACCTGGTGATCGTTTTCTCGGCGCTCAGTTTCTTTACCGATACCCCTGAACTGCGTTTCTTCGGTGATGGTAATACCTGGCAGTCCATTGTGGGTGCCTCGGTACTCCTGTGGGTCGTTCACTGGCTGGTTTTACGCGGTGTCCAGACGGCCGCCAGCATCAACCTGGTGGCAACACTGGCTAAGCTGGTTCCGCTCGGTCTGTTTATCGTGCTGGCGTTTATTGCGTTCCGTCTTGACGTGTTTAAGCTTGATTTCACCGGTATCGCGCTGGGTGTACCCGTCTGGGAGCAGGTGAAAAACACGATGCTGATTACCCTGTGGGTGTTCATCGGCGTTGAAGGTGCGGTCGTGGTTTCCGCGCGCGCACGCAACAAGCGCGATGTGGGTCGTGCCACCCTGCTGGCCGTACTGGCGGCACTGGGCGTTTATCTGCTGGTGACGCTGCTGTCGCTGGGTGTGGTTGCACGTCCTGAGCTGGCAGAAATGCGTAACCCGTCGATGGCTGGATTGATGGTGAAAATGCTCGGCTCCTGGGGCGATGTGGTGATTGCTGCCGGGCTGATTGTTTCCGTCAGCGGAGCATATCTGAGCTGGACAATTATGGCCGCAGAAGTGCCATACCTTGCCGCCACGCATAAAGCGTTTCCGCGCTTATTTGCGCGTCAGAATAAAAACAGTGCGCCATCTGCGTCACTCTGGCTGACCAACATCAGCGTTCAGGTCTGTCTGGTGCTGATCTGGCTCACAGGTTCAGACTATAACACCCTGCTGACCATCGCCTCTGAGATGATTCTGGTACCCTATTTCCTGGTGGGTGCGTATTTGTTAAAAATCGCCACGCGCCCTGAGCACTATGCCGTTGGTGTCGGAGCCTGTATTTACGGGCTATGGTTGTTGTATGCTTCCGGCCCTATGCACCTGCTGCTGTCGGTGGTGCTGTACGCGCCGGGTCTGTTGGTGTTTATCTATGCACGCCGCACACATCAGCTGGAGAACGCGCTCAAGCGCCGTGAAATGGCTTTTATCGGACTGTTGCTGGCTGCTGCCGTACCGGCCACGTGGATGTTAATGGGATAGCACTGTCTTTCCCATTGTTGAACTGAAAAAGGAGAATACGATGGGAAACGATAAGCAACGCCCAATACTGATTACGGGTGCAGGCCGTCGCATCGGCCTCGCCCTCGCCCATCACTTTCTTAACCTTCGCCATCCGGTAATCATCAGTTACCGCCGGGAATATCCTTCTATTGAAGGGCTACGAAAAGCCGGCGCTGTCTGCATTCAGGCTGATTTTTCAACCGATGAAGGCATTCTGGCCTTCGCTGAAAAGGTGAAATCCACGACAGATGGTCTGCGGGCAATCATCCATAACGCCAGCGCATGGCAGGCGGAACAGCCCGGTATACCGCTCAGCGAAACGCTCTCCAGCATGCTGCAGATCCACGTTAACGCCCCGTATCTGCTGAACCATGCCCTGCAGGATCTGCTGCGCGGCCACGGCCATGCCGCTGGTGATATTATCCATTTCACCGATTATGTCGTAGAGCGCGGAAGCGACAAGCACATCGCCTATGCAGCCAGTAAAGCCGCGCTGGATAATATGACGCGCTCATTTGCCCGCAAGCTGGCACCCGAGGTCAAAGTGAACGCCATCGCCCCGGCGATGATTTTATTCAACGAGAGTGATGACGCTGAGTATCGCCAGCAGGCGCTGAACAAATCGCTGATGAAAATCGCTCCCGGTGAAAAAGAGGTGATCGATCTTGTCGATTACCTGCTCACCAGTTGCTACGTCACCGGCAGAACATTCGCGGTGGACGGTGGACGCCCACTGCGCTAGTGGAAACGGCTCCAGAAAAAGATCAACACCCAGGCGCTGAGGCTCCAGCACACGACCGCCCCGCCCAGCGCCAGAGGGAGACGCAGAAACCCGGTGAAATACCACAGCGACAGCAGATAGAGAAAGTAAGGGATGATTGACCACATGCCGAATACAATGGTGGCACGCAGCGCTTCCGTTCCCCGTTCAGAAGCCACAATATAGTGCGCAATCAGCGCAAAGGTCGGGAACAGAGGGATCAGCCCGGCAATATAGTAGTTTTTCGTTTTTGCCAGAACACCAATCAGTAACACCACCAGCGCCCCCAGCGCGGCTTTAATCACCAGTCCCATGCTTTTTCCCATAACAATCAAATAACAATATGAACCCAGAATAGCGGAATTGACGTTAATTTTGAAAGATTAATGGAAGGTTAAGGTTGTGCGGTGTATGTTGGATTTTTTCGCGATAACAGATGCTGTATGAATAAGATTGTTTATGTTGAAGATGAACCCGAAGTCGGGCAATTGATCGCCGCCTATCTGGGTAAGCATGATATGGACGTTATCGTTGAGCCTCGCGGCGATCGCGCTGAAGAGGTGGTGGTACGAGAAAACCCGGATCTGGTGCTGCTGGATATCATGCTGCCCGGTAAAGATGGTATGACGCTTTGCCGCGACCTGCGCAGCCAGTGGGATGGCCCGATTGTGTTGCTGACCTCTCTGGACAGCGATATGAACCATATCCTGTCTCTGGAAATGGGTGCCAGCGACTACATTTTGAAAACCACGCCTCCTGCCGTGCTGCTTGCCCGTTTGCGTCTTCATTTGCGTCAACGTGCCAGCATTGAGCGTGAAGCGCCTGCTCCGTCTCTGACACCGCATAAAGCCATGCGTTTTGGTACGTTGTCCATCGATCCAATCAACCGTCAGGTACTGCTTTCCGGAGAACTTATTGCCCTCTCCACGGCTGATTTTGACCTGCTATGGGAGCTGGCGACCCATGCCGGGCAAATTATGGACAGGGATGCTCTGCTGAAGAACCTGCGTGGAGTCAGTTACGACGGGATGGATCGCAGCGTTGACGTCGCTATTTCGCGCCTGCGCAAGAAGCTGCTGGATAACGCCACGGAGCCGTACCGCATTAAAACCGTGCGTAACAAGGGTTATCTGTTCGCCCCCCACGCCTGGGAAACCTGATGACGTTGTTATCCGAAACCGTTTAAGCGTACGGCGTCTTCCTGACGCCATCAAAACTGGGGGTTCCCCTGGTTTCAAAGGGTTAGCATTGGATGATCACCGGACACAGAAGCGCGGGTACGCACTTTTTCGTGCCCCTGATCCAATGATATTTAGCGCACTTTTCATGCTGACGTTTTTCCCGGTTATATGTTTTGCCGCTTCTTTCAGGGCCATGTTCATGGCTGTTGCGGTCACGGGTTTTACATTCCCCTTAACTCGATTTGATTTGCTTTGAAACACATAAATATCATCAGGATAGCGTTCTTTTCTACGCTGAATTAAATTGCAAACAACATCATTCAGTCTGACGATCCTTTTCGCAAATTTTGGGGTTGCGGACAAATGTAAAAGGTTATTCTCAATATCACTGTACTTTATACATATGACCCTTTTACATTCAGCCTTCAACATAAAGAGTGCAATCCATAAATCAGCCCACGTTGTTGAGCTTTCGTTTAATTTATTGTGTATCCACATGAATTCTAAAAGAGTAACGTGATCAGCTTTAGCCATTAGTACAATACCAATCCACTAATTGACAGTGTTTATTATTACATCAGATCATTTTGTTTTCATCAACACCACTTGCGACAAAAGCTAAATCGTTTATTTTTTAACTCAAACTCAGGGAACTTTTTCAATGAAATACAGTCTGGCAACGAACGAATATATAGCATGCTAAGTTTTTGTTTGCATCGACTCTTAAACACATTATAAACAACCCTCATTTGTTGATTTACTTGTTGCATCATTTATCAGAGTATAAATACATCTTTCTCAGGGTAACATTTGGATAAGACAGTGAGACGCTACATTTTTGGATGGGAAGAGTGTGACCTTAATACTTACAGCCATGCTTACTCTATATATGGAGGGAGTGTATGCACACATCCAGACGTACTGACTTATCTGGCCGCTAAACAAGAAAAAAAGATTAAGTTTTTCTGCAAAAGAAAAAATGGCGCAGTGGTTTCGTCAACTTACTCTGTTAACGATTCCCTGAGTCTCTACTCAAAATCACATCCGTTTGTTTTTGAAGACATTATATTGCCAAGCGCACCAGATTGTAAATTGGCCTTGCCATTTAAAACAAAAAAGCTATCCCCATTGCAGAAAAATTCGTTCATTAACTCCTTTGGCAACAAAATATTAAATGATGAAATATGTCATATGAAGCCAGAGTTCTCCAAAAAAACCATCAGGAAAAGAAATGGTGAACGAAACCGTTTTCTGAAACTTGGCGGAGAAATAATAGACATACAAAGTCTTTCATCAGAGATGATCAGCGACGCATATATAAAGTTATTTAATGCACGCTGGAGTGGAAAAATCCGACCATTCCCCAGGAAAAATTTGCTTGATGCCATTGAAAAATTCAGACCTATGATTTTTGGCTCCGCCCTTTCCATCAATAAAGAAATCATAGCAATTGACTTAATTCTTAAGTCTGAATGCCCCGAGTGGATTTATTTCGATGACATAAACGGAGGGTATGACCCTCAATACAATGAAATAGGGGCAGGAAGTATTTTGCTCTGGGAGAACTACACCCGAGCCAAAGAGATCTGTCAGAGCGAAAATAAAAAAATCATATTCTCCCTTGGGAAGTTATTTAAGGGCATGGAGTATAAAAGACAATGGTGCGACGTTCTGCCATTAAGACGCGTATTTTAAACATATAAATACCCGCTCGAAGAGTTAGGGAAGGTGCGAATAAGCAGGTCATTTCTTCCCAAGCTGACTCGCTGATTAAAATTTCGCGGATCTGGGCCGATTTTTTTCCCGCAAACACATCGAATCAGCCTATTTAGGCTATTTTTTCCA
>NZ_JBIMRC010000036.1:0-20581 GCF_043945575.1 Enterobacter cloacae complex sp. 2024EL-00214
CGATGGTCTGCGGTTTTAAATATTCGCCGTACGCGCGGCCAATGCGCCACGCAATATCTTCATTCAGCTCTTCACCCAGCTTGCCGCGAATATCGTAGGCTTTAAAACAGGTTAATTTTTCCATGATAGTTTTACCGTAATCTCAAACACGACCATATCTGTCAGCCAAACGCACAATATCATCTTCTCCAAGATAGGAACCGGAGCGAACCTCAATCAATTCCAGAGGGATCTTTCCAGGGTTTTCCAGACAGTGCGTTGCTCCAACAGGAATATAAACAGACTCGTTTTCGCCAAGCAGTTTTGTTTGTTCATTGATTGTGACTTGCGCAGTTCCCGCAACAACAATCCAATGCTCGGCACGGTGGTGATGCATCTGAAGAGAAATACCTTCACCTGGTTTCACGGTAAGTCGCTTGACCTGATAACGGCTCCCCGTATCAATCGAGTCATATTTGCCCCAGGGACGATAAACTTCGCGGTGAGTATGGTGCTCATGGCGGCCATCTGCTTTGATCGATTCAACAATCTTTTTTACGTCCTGAACAGCATTGCGATCGGCAATCAGTACAGCATCCTTAGTCTGCACAACGACCAGATCTTTCACACCAACGGTAGCCAACAGACCTGATTCAGAATACAGGAAGCTATTTTCCGTATTGCAAGACAAAACATCGCCTGTTATGACATTCCCTTCGGCCGTCTTATGGCTGATGTCCCAAAGCGATGACCAGGATCCCACGTCACTCCAGCCAGCATCCATTGGTACTACAACAGCATCAGAAGTCTGTTCCATCACAGCATAATCGATCGATTCGTCAGGACAGGCCCGGAAAGCATCCTGGTCAACACGAATAAAATTAAGATCAGGATCGACAGTACTCATTGCTTTTTCGCAGGCTTCAAGAATATCTGGACGATATTTTTTCAGTTCCTCAAGATAGCGATCGGCACGAAACAGGAACATACCGCTATTCCAGTAATACTCTCCGCAAGCAACATAAGCTTCAGCAGTTTCCAGATTTGGTTTCTCAACAAATTTTGCGACGTTAAAAGCATCAGCAAATTCAGCATCACCACAAGGAACCCCACGGCGGATGTACCCGTAACCCGTCTCTGGTTTATTCGGAACAATACCAAAGGTCACAAGCTTACCATTTTCAGCATAAGGCAAAGCCTTGCGAACTGAGCTGCGAAAGGCATCTTCGTCCTGAATGACATGGTCTGCAGCCAGTACAAGCATGAGCGCATTACCATCAGGTTGGGTACGCACTGCAGCAAGTGCTGCCAGCGCTATCGCTGGAGCAGTATTTCGACCAACAGGCTCGAGAATAATGTTTTCAGTAAGTTTATTCATCTGGCGCAGTTGCTCAGCAACGATAAAGCGGTGCTGCTCGTTACAAATAACGACCGGGCTTTCACATTCGATACCTTGCAATCGATTAATCGTCGCTTGTAACATTGTCAGCTCACCTTCCAGGCAAAGAAATTGCTTTGGATAGAGAACTCGAGAAAGCGGCCATAAACGACTGCCGGAACCGCCGGCCATAACAACAGGAAATAATGACATTATTGCACTCACTTTAATGTTGAATATAAATTAATTATATTCTTAACCATCAATTCTTTGGTAAACATAGTATCAAATCTGGTCTTCGCACCTTTACTATAAGTTTCGCTCCCATGAATCGCCGAGACTATTCCTTTAGCAAGTGCTTTAGCATCATTTGGCTCAACAACTATTCCAGTCTCGTTGTGCTGGTTAACCCAAGCTACACCACTACGTGGAATATTTGTCGATACCAGTGGTCTGGAGAAACTCATGGCTTCAAGCTGGACTACACCAAATGCTTCTGACTCATGAATTGAAGGCAGACAAAAAACATCACAAGCTTTATAATATGAAGCCAAATCAGAATAGTTAATACTTCCAAGTAAGACTACCTTATCTGACAAACCATCATTAATCACTTTTTGTTTTAACGTGTCGATCAATGGGCCTGTGCCACCAATTAAAACAACATAATTATCGGGAAGTTCTTTTGCTGCATCAATCAGGTACTCCATCCCTTTATAATAAACAAGGCGACCTAATGAAAATATAATTTTTTTGTCTTGATAATGCTGCCTGATATTTTTTTCAAGTTCCTCATTTAGAGGCATAACATGTGTGTCTACACCAATGGGAATACAGACAATTTTATCCTGATAAGGTTGCAGCGTAGGAGAAGACTGGCCGTAAACTGGACTCGTGACAATAATACTCGTACTTTTATCTAAAATCCATTTTTGCAACGGAGAAAAAAACATCAGCAACTTCTTCTGTTTAACAATGTCACTGTGCCAATGAAGAACAATCTTCCCTTTTGGTGGAAATAAAAACAGAGCCAATACGGCTAACGGATTTGGAAGATGGACATGAATCACATCATAATTATTTCTGATCTCCCGCCAGCGAGAAATCAGGGAGAATGATAATGGAGTAGAAAAAAGCTGAGCGAACAGTTTCTGGCGATAAATCTTATAATGGAATTTACCGTCGTTTTCTCTTTCCCCTATTGGGTCAACACACAATACATCAACAGGCTGGTCATTATTTTTTGCAATACCTTCACTTATATCGAATGCAACCTGCTCGATTCCACCATGTACTGGAGGGTAGAATTTACTAACTTGTAACACCTTCATTCAAATATTCCTTTGAGAGATTACATCCAAAAGTTTCAATGCAACATCACGCACGTCAAATTGTTCCAGTCTGTGATATCCATTGCGTATTAGCACTGGACTGATCTCATCATAATTATCAACTAATTCATGTAGTTTAGTACTAAAATCGGCTGAGTCCTCTGGGTTAAAATAGTACGCAGCATCACCACAGACTTCAGGGATACTAGCGCGATCAGATGCCATCACAGGGCAACCGCGTTGCATTGCTTCCAGAGGAGGAAGTCCGAATCCTTCATATAGTGAAGGATAAACAAAAATAGAAGCTTCTCTATATTTTAATTCCAATTCCTCATCGGACAAGTAGCCACAAAATTTAATTCTCTCATGCTGCGAAAAAGTCACTTTCGAGAAAGCAGTTCCCAATCCACCGACCACGACTAATTTATAATCTTCGATACCTGAGTTCAAAAAAGCGTTGATTACAAATTCTATATTCTTTCTCGGTTCAAGTGTTCCTACTAACAAAATCTCATTACGTTTTGCAGACTCAGTTTCATTTTTTTTATAAACTTTAACACTTGTATCAACAGAATTACGCAATACAGTAATTTTATCGGAGTCAACAGCAAGAAACTTCTCTATCTCAGCTTTAGAAAAATCACTTACTGTAAATATTCCTAGTGCATATTTCGATTGAATGGTGTAATTAATCTTATACACCGCACGATACAAGAAGCGAAACCATTTTGGATATGCATACAATGACATATCATGAATAGTAAAGTAACAATTCTTATAAAATGCCGGAGAAAGGCCAGTGAAACAAAGCAGCAATGGACTACCAATGCTTTTCAGATAACGAGGTAATTCAATTTGTTCCCAAAAATGGCCGTTACGTTTTCCAACTTCAAGAATATTAAACTCCTGCGCCCATCGCTCATCAATAAGTGCAGCATTTGGCGTTAAGAAACAAATATCAGGCACGTATTTAACCAGTTCGCGACATAATACTAATGCATACTGTTGCACACCAGTTTTGCGTTGAGTCAAAAATCTCGCATTAATATAAATCATTTATTACTCGGCATTCTGTAAATGTAACACTGAAACATAAAGAAGGAATAGAAAAGAATAAACCTAAATGGTAATGTAAACAGCATAGAGGCCACGATATACATTAAAATTATAAAATAACTTTTGTTTACCTTAAGTCTTGCTGATAACAGACAAATGCTCATAACGAACAAGAACAACCCAGGCAATCCAAATGTTAAAATAATAAAACTTAAGACATCTTTTGGTGCAAAACTCTCAAATGCACTGGGGTCCTGTGACGACAAGTAAGATTTCATTTCGTTACAGTTTACATCCAGACTAGAAAGAGCATTGCAATAATCAATAATAAAAGGTTGCAGCGTACTTTTAAAACCATAGACCCCACTACCTAATGGATAGTCACTTAGATGCCAGATGCTTACTATCGGAAAGCCAAGACGAGTTACATAGGTCATCGTGGCAGGATTTGACGAATGTGAAGCAATCAGTGCAAAAAAATCATAGTAAGTAAATGCAAGACTAACAAAGAGAATTATAAAAGATAATGGAATGAGCTGATACGTATAATTTAAAAAACCTTTAAATTTAAAAAAATAAGTCAACCCAAGAAGAACAGGAATAATGAGGAATGAGAATTTTGCACCTGAAATATATGTAGCAAATGCGAACACCAATGCAAGAAGAAGTCGATACTTTTGGTTTGATAATATGACCATCAGAAACATCAGGCCATAAAAGTACCCGTTTAAACTTGGTTCAGCGAAAGTTCCAGCAAATCGAAAATTTTCATCATACAACCAAGCGCCACCTAACACTTTAACATGGTAGCCTTGCTTTGCCATAAAGTAGAGTATCAGAGCCATACCCAGGAATGCGCTCGACATCTTTACAGAAAACCGATAGATATTAAAATATCGCTCAAGATCCTTAGCATAGCAGAATATGATAAACCACAATAACATATTCAGTAAAAGTGCTAAGGTCTTATCATAGTCATCACCATGATAAAACGCCCCCAGTGCTGCACCTATAATAAGGATAAATGAGAATAATGTTATTTTAAAAAGATCAAAACTACGAATTTTAAAAATTATGAGTAATACAAAAACTAATATTATCTTTATGCTAAAATCAACAATGCTAGACAGACCTTTCATCAATCCTATCTGAGAAAAATCAACACCGCTGAAGAGAGAGTTTACTAATAATAGCCCAATGAGAGATTTGACAATAAAAGTTGTCGTTAAATTATAATTGTTGACAAGTGTGCTACTAGAAATTTCGCTCACCACGACCTCTTAATTATTCCTGACAGACATATAATAATGAGTTTAACATTTATTTTTTAAGCATTAACCCATCGACAATACCCCTAATAAATGCCTTATATATTTTATAGGGAGTTTTGCGACAAAGTGGATAAATCAACCGAGTTATGATAGTAAATAAAATGCTCATAATATAATAAGGTGCTTCAATATTTTTTCTGGCAAAAAATATGCGGTTTCGAGTCAGATAATACGCACCAAATAGACTCAATCCACCACCAGTGGAAGTACTGACTTTATGAAATACGAGTGGCTCGTTAAGAATTCGAACATTGTTACCTGCTTTGTGCGCACGATACAGGAAATCTGTGTCATCGTAGTACGCAAAGTAACGAGCATCCATCATCCCAATAGCGGTAAAAACGGAAGCATGAACAAGTAAGAAGCATGTTGGTGCGTAATCACATTCTTTCGGGATGTCAGCATGAACGTCTTTGTAGTCAGCACCCTCAAACAAATGAGACGCTATTGCCTTCTTCTTATTGAAGAATGCCCCTGCATACCACACTTTTTTTTCTGGATAACTAAAGATGACAGGAGAAACCAACCTGCATTGTTCCTCTTCAGCCAGATCTAGCATTTTGCTAAGTGTATCTTCGCCTTCAAAAATCAGGTCATTATTAGTGAGTAATATATACTCACACCCTTCTTTAAGAGCTTGTTCAATACCCTGATTGTTGGCCTGTGCGACTCCAACATTGTTACCCTCGTTATTTATGAAGGTATACTCTATGTTCTTAGTCTGGAGCAGCTCTTGCGTTAAGTTTAGAGAGTCCTGGTTTGTACTATTATCGACAATATAGAGATGTTTGTTCTGATAATTTTGTTTTTCAACACTCAAATAAAAATCAGGTAACACACCCGGAGAATTGAACAAAACTGTGACGAGCCCAACTTTTTTCACACTTTCACCATAACTAATTTAGTATTGATTTAGTAAATTTTTTATGCTTTTTACTTGCTTTAAAATGAATACAACAAATGCAGCAACACAGACGACCTGGATACCATAAACAATACAATGCGTCTTTACCGATTCCGTCATTACAAGGCTAACCAAACCAACGGCAATCATCAGAGGTATAAGCAGGAATGAGACAAATATCATTTTCGATTTTGTTTCTGCTTCAGCCCGATACTTGCATGCGTAAACAATCATGATCAACACACCTGATATGAATGTCGAGTAGGCAATTCCAATGGCTCCATAAATACGGACAAAGAAAATCGATAAAGCAAAGTTAAATAAACCTTCAATCACCGGCAAATAGGCAATAGACAACTGCTTTCCATAAGCGACCAACATGAGTCCATAGGGTGCTGCAATCATTCGAATGAGATAAGCTGCAAGCAGCAAAGAGAACATAATGTGTAAACTAACAGCTTGTTGATACCCCAACCAGACGCCAAGTATATGAATTGAGATAAACCAGGCAATAAAAACACCAATGAAAACTATCATCGCGAAAAGGAAGGTCAGTTTATTAACCAGAAGTTCAACATGCTGGTTTTTCCCTTGGTTATGCATTCTTAGCATAGGTTGAATGATAGGATTAATCATAGCCCCGAGGATCCCTACCCCAGTATTAACAAGAGTCATCAACACTGCAAACCCGGCAAGTTCCTGGAAGGCAAATTTACCGACAGTGAAGGTGCCTATTCCTGAAATTAAGAACTGAGCAATATTCCACACCAACAATCCACTAAAAAACACTACTATGGTTCTAAATAACTCTTTATCAAATGCTACTTTTATTTTTTCAGTTCGGTTTTTTATTTTATACAGAACATAAAATGCCAGTTGGTTAAAACTGTTTATTATAAAATAAACCCATGCAATTACATCAAGCCCGTGGTCAACAAGCATGAGGATCGAGGCACCCAGCAAAATCTTAAAAAAGATATTTACGCGAGCAGTTACGTCGTTACATTCTATGCCTGTGAAATAACCAACAAAAGGTGCAGAAATATTATTTATAACAAATGAAGCACTAATAAGAATAAATATCTGTTTAGCATTAACACTTGTTTCTGCTACTTCTGGGAATAAAGAGAAAAAGAATTGTGCTAAAACTAAGATACCACTTAAACATACCACACCGAGTAGCAGAGCAAACAACAATGACTGATGCATTGCCTTTTGGCGTCTCAGGAGATCATTTAAATAGAGGGCGACATAGCGCCCTACCGTAACCTGAATACCTATCCCAATGATTCCGACCAAAACACCTACCTGAAGGGTAAGCGACCAGATCGAAAAATCGACCTTTGAAAGATTATGTAATAAGACAGGAGAGATGACCACTCCAAGTATTACATTTGAGAAGCCATTTATTATATTGGAGAAAGAATTCTTAACTAACCTTCTGAAACCACTCATATTTATTTCGCCAGTTCATCTTTATAACTAGCTATCATAATTTTTAAATCCTCAAGCACATGTTGAGGTTTAAAATCAGAATACTGAGCAGATAATTTTTTTATGCTGGTAATTGGGAATTCTTCACGAGGGAAATTTCCATCATGCCAGTTAACCTTACAGGCCGTTTCATTCTGGATAACATCAGCAATCTCTTTTGCTGTAACATTAAATCCCGATGCCACGTTGTATATTTCTTTATTAGTGTTTTTATGTTCGGCTAGCCACACACAAACTTTAGCTACATCATTTACCGAGACATAATCTTTGGCATATTCAGGTGCGACAAACATGTTTATTTCACCATTATTAATGGCATGCCGGATAATTGAAGGCAGGAACAATGTACTGTTGAGAGCTAATCCATAAACATTGCTCGGACGAACTACGGTAACATCACGTTCGCTCTTAAGGCACAACTCTTCTGCTACCAGTTTTGTAAGGTTAAAGAGCTTTCTGTTATCATCGGCGGTAACAACCAGATCGTCAGTTTCATTCGCGCTACTATAGTTCATATAGACTCGCGTTGACGATATATATACCAGTTTCTCAAATTTCGCATTCTGCAACAATCTTGCTAACAAGACTGTGTTTGCTTCGAGCACAGAGAAGTAGCTTTTTGCACAATCACCATTACCGGCGCAATAGATAACTTTCCCCAAGTCACCGCCCAGAGAATTGCATGTAGTACGGTCGGGAACAACAACTTCATGACCCTGTTCCCGAAGCAACGTAACTATATGGGAACCAATAAAGCCGTTACCACCTATAACTGTATACTTAGACATTATTCCAGCCTTTCAGAATCTGTTCTTTGATACTTGCAAGGGAAGGTAAAATACAGTCTTTTGCTGAGACCACGGGATTCGAAACTGGCCATTCTATACCCAATTCCGGATCGTTCCAGATAAGCCCGCCTTCATCAGTGGGATCATAGTAATCCGTGCATTTATACTGGAAACTTGCCGTATCACTCAGCACACAGAAGCCATGAGCGAAACCGGGCGGAATATAAAACTGGAGAAAATTATCTTCGGACAGAATAACCGAATGATGCTGGCCAAAAGTTGACGACCCTGGACGGAGATCAACAGCAACATCAAATACGGTGCCTTGAGTTACTGAAACAAGTTTACCCTGTGGCTTTGTTTTCTGAAAATGCAGTCCGCGCAGGACATTTTTTGTGGATTTGGAACGGTTATCCTGTACAAAGTCCAGGTCGAATCCCAGCTCCTGGTAGCGTTTTTTTTGATACACTTCGAAGAAATAGCCTCGTTCATCACCAAACACTTTTGGTTCAATAATGACGGCATCTTTTAAAGGGGTTTCAATAATTTTCATACGTATCTAAGTATTCTAAGTTAGAAATTAGTCTTTGGCCAAATGCTGTAAATATTTGCCATAGTCGTTTTTATTGAGTTCTTTAGCTAATTTTGCTAACTGTTTCTTATCGATAAAACCTTTACGGAACGCAATTTCTTCAGGGCAAGAAACTTTGAGCCCCTGACGTGATTCAATAGTCTGAATAAAATTCCCAGCCTCAATCAAACTTTCATGAGTGCCAGTATCAAGCCATGCGTAACCGCGCCCCATAATCGCCACAGAGAGTTCATTTTTTTCCAGATAAATACGGTTGATATCTGTAATTTCCAACTCACCGCGGGCTGATGGTTTTAGCTGTTTAGCCATTTCAATGACGTCATTATCATAGAAATAGAGACCAGTGACCGCATAATTACTTTTTGGTTTCAGTGGTTTCTCTTCTAAAGAGAGCGCCTTGCCATTTTCATCAAAATCCACGACGCCATAACGCTCGGGATCTTTCACATGATATGCAAAGACTGTAGCCCCTTTCTCCTGATTCACTGCCATTTCAAGTTCTTTCGGTAAATCGTGACCATAAAAAACATTATCGCCAAGAACCAGAGCGCAAGAATCCTCACCGATGAATTCTTCACCGATAATAAAGGCCTGGGCAAGACCATCTGGGCTTTCCTGAACTTTATACTCAATGTTCAGTCCCCATTTGTTACCATTGCCGAGCAGCTGCTCAAAGCGTGGTGTATCCTGAGGCGTACTAATGATGAGAATATCCCGAATACCCGCAAGCATCAACGTGCTTAACGGATAATAAATCATCGGCTTATCATAGATAGGCAGCAACTGTTTACTGACGGCCATCGTGACTGGGTAAAGGCGAGTACCTGAACCACCAGCTAAAATAATTCCTTTTCTTTTTGACATGTTCAAAGCTTCTTATTACGGATTGAAAAGATTAGCGTTGCTCGTAATTTTCGTTGATCCAGTCCTGGTAAGCACCACTCATAACATTTTGGACCCAATCCTGATTATTAAGGTACCAATGAATCGTTTTCTTAATTCCAGATTCAAATGTCTCTTCAGGTTTCCAGCCAAGTTCCAGAGTGATCTTGCTTGCATCAATCGCATAGCGGCGATCGTGGCCAGGTCGATCAGCAACGTAAGAGATCAATTGACTGTATGAGGTATCTTTCGGCACAATTTCGTTAAGAATGTCGCAGATCGTCTGCACCACTTCGATATTCTTTTTCTCGTTGTAGCCACCAATGTTGTAGGTTTCCCCTACTACGCCTTTAGTTATTACGGCATAGAGTGCGCGGGCATGATCTTCAACAAACAGCCAGTCACGAATTTGATCACCTTTACCGTAGATCGGAAGTGGTTTACCCTGCAAGGCATTCAGGATCACTAGCGGGATTAATTTCTCGGGGAAATGATACGGACCGTAGTTGTTCGAGCAATTAGTAACAATAACAGGGAAATTATAAGTACGGTGCCATGCGCGAACTAAATGATCGCTTGAGGCTTTGGATGCGGAATAAGGGCTACTTGGGGCATAAGACGTTTTTTCAGTAAACAATGGTAGGCTGATATCTTTATCCCACTCATCTGGATGAGGGAGATCACCATACACCTCATCAGTAGAAATATGGTGAAAACGAAAACTTTTTTTCTTTTCATCTGTCAGACCGTGCCAGTATTTTCTGGCAGCTTCCAGCAAAACATAAGTTCCAACGATATTTGTCTCAATAAATGCTGCAGGACCAGTAATCGAACGGTCAACGTGACTTTCGGCCGCCAAATGCATAACTGCATCTGGTTTATGGGTAGCAAAAATTGTATCTAATGCTTGTGCATCACAAATATCGGCATGAACAAAAGCATAACGATCGCTCTTATCAATATCTTTTAAAGACTGAAGGTTACCTGCATAGGTTAACTTATCAACATTCACCACAGAATCAGTTGTTGAGTTAATAATATAACGTGTTAATGCAGAACCGATGAAACCGGCACCACCAGTAACTAATATTTTCATTTTTTATCTCAAATAATTAAAAATGGATTATATTAAGGAACACTGATCCATTCATTTCGTTCGAAACAGTATTTTTTGATAACTTTTGCAGGTACACCTGCACAAACAGAATAATCGGGTATATCTTTCGTAACTACAGAGTTTGCTGCGACTACACTATTTCTGCCAATGCAAACTCCTATGATGGAGACATTTTCCCCAATCCAAGCACCCTCTTTAATAACCACATCGCCTTTGAATATCACAGGTTGTTTGCTTACTGGAATCTGGATATCTTTGTATTCATGAAGGTTATCTGATATATATACCTTATCGGCGATCAGTACGTCTTTTTCGATAATTACACGGCGGACACTTACAATATGTAAAAAACGGCCAATATAAACGTTATCACCAATATTCAGAATAGGATTATGGTTATCAATTTTTAATGCCAATGCCCACAATCCCGGTTGGATGACTACTCTATCGCCAACCTCTATATATTCAACCCCTTGCAATATATCAGGTTTAAAAATACCACTTTTGATTCCAAATTTTTTAAATGAAAAGCGAAATAAAATAGAAGATAAAAGTGTAGCTATTTTCCGCCTGACCTTGAAAATTAACTCATACATTATAATTCCTTTTTAAATTTTGAGGAAAATTCTACAAGGGTGTCTAAATCAAATTCCCACCAGGAACAGTTTATATTTTGTCTTTCCCGAATGAATTTAGCAGGAACACCAGCTACGATAGTATAAGGTTGAACATCTTTGGTGACAACCGATCCAGCCCCAATTACGGCACCATCGCCAATAGTTACGCCATCCATTATGATGGCATTTACGCCAATCCAGACATCGTTACCTATAGTGATTTTTTCAGATTCAGCGATAGATTCAACCACATCTTCATTAACTCTATGATTTTTCAATCTATATGGAAAACAGGTATTTTCTGAGTAAAATATGGGATGTGTAGAAAAAAAATTAACTGGATGTTTTCCAAGTCCTATTTTTACACCTTCTGCTATTGAACAAAACTTCCCAATATGACAATTATTAACAGTTGCGTTTCCCGCAAAATATGTATAATCACCTATTACAGAATTAGTTATATTTGCACGACGAAATAAGACAGTATAGCGACCGAATTGTGTAGACCTGTTTTTTCTTTTATAAAAATATGATAACAGTTTTATTTTCATTCTCGATAAAGCTTGCTTCATATAGTGACCTACACTGTGTAATATCAATCTACTTTGGAAAAATGAACGCTACCGCCCCTGGCTCAACAGCTACCAGTACACTGAAACTTATGGGTAAATTGTTCAAAAATCAATCTTTCTTACGCATTGGTACTAAAGATTTAATCTGATATTGTGATCCTAATTGCACATCAAGACAAGAAAAAACCATGATTTACTGTATTGGTTTTTCTTAACTGCAGTATGTGACCACTTGATTTAAAAAAAAACGGCAAAGAGCGATGGGAAAATGTCATTAGCTCTTCTGCCGCCATTGTGTTTTGTCTAATTACCAGACAGCTACTCAGCCAATAGTTGCTCTATCTTTTTACGGAGCTTCGTCCCTTCCTTCAGGTTACGCAGCCCGTAGTTTACAAATGCCTGCATATACCCCATTTTCTTACCGCAGTCGTAGCTGTCGCCGGTCATCAGCATGGCATCAACAGACTGTTTTTTCGCCAGCTCGGCAATTGCATCAGTCAGTTGAATACGGTCCCAGGCACCTGGCTCGGTTTTTTCCAGTTCGGTCCAGATATCCGCATTGAGGACATAACGTCCTACCGCCATCAAATCGGAATCCAGCGTCTGTGGCTGATCCGGTTTTTCGATGAACTCAACGATACGGCTCACCTGCCCTTCCGTCTCCAGCGCTTCTTTTGTCTCAATAACCGAGTACTCAGAAAGGTCGCCATCCATGCGTTTAGCCAGTACCTGGCTACGACCGGTTTCATTAAACCGTGCGACCATTGCCGCCAGGTTGTAACGCAGCGGATCTGCAAAAGCACTATCGATAATGATATCCGGCAGTACCACGATAAACGGATTGTCACCGACAATCGGGCGAGCGCACAAAATGGAGTGCCCCAGACCCAGCGGCTGCGCCTGACGCACGTTCATGATGGTCACGCCAGGAGGACAGATAGACTGAACTTCCGCCAGCAGCTGACGCTTTACGCGCTGCTCAAGCAACGCTTCGAGTTCATAAGAGGTGTCGAAGTGGTTCTCTACTGCATTCTTGGAAGAATGTGTAACCAGGACGATTTCTTTGATACCTGCAGCAACAATCTCATCGACGATGTATTGAATCATCGGCTTGTCGACGATCGGTAGCATCTCTTTAGGAATGGCTTTTGTGGCTGGCAGCAAATGCATGCCCAGACCCGCTACCGGAATGACTGCTTTCAAATTAATCATTATTTCTTCCACCTTAAAATGGTTGACGAATTATATCTCTTAAACCTGTTTTCGCCAGCATGTTTTGCCGTAATCCGGGGCTGATGTTACGCCTTAGCACCACAAATTACAGTAGTTGTAATCTGATTAGATCGCGATTCTGCTCCAGGAAAAATCTCAAAACAACCAACTGGTGATTATCTGCGCGGAAGACTGAAATTCAGCCGTTCCGTATTCACCACCAACTGATCGACACGGTCGATATCTACCGAACTCTGCCCTTTCTCGTTTACCGCCTTGATGTTTGCCATCGACAGTAACGTCTCGTCTTTTGCCATAAACTTCCCGCGTACATCTTTGCGCAGATCAAAGTTCATCTTCAGCGCAGGTCCAATAGCAGCCTCCTGCATCACATTGATATTGCGTAAGAAAAGATGCTGTGGTTTGTTGTGCAGTTCCAGCGTGGCGCGCTGTATGTCAACGTTGGTAATGGCGACGAACGAGGTGGCATTACCGGATGAAATCTGTATTCCGCGCAACTTATAGTCAAGCTGACGATTATCAAGGCGAATATCGCTAAGCCTGAAGTTTTGTGGAATCGACAGATAATCCCCCTTTATTACACCATAGCCGATTAACATTCCGGCGCTATTGACCATATCAACATTATCGATGACGAAATTGTCACAGCCATAAATGGCGACGGTGGCGTTGTCTATTCCCGCCTTTTTGCTGAAATCCGGCGTGATATTTTTTGCCTTTATATTCCGAATGATAAAGTGCTTCCCGTTCTCGACGTGCACTAGCTGACGGCAATTGCTGCCCGTGATATTCGCCACCACAAAGTTCTTCACGGTCTGCTTTTCCGGGTAGTCGTTGTCGTAGGTGCTGCCGGCAAGGCCAATACCTATCCCCCAGTTGGTCTTACCGTTGGTGCAGTTGATATTGTCAATCACATGGTCGGAGATCAGGATATTGCGGTCGTTGATGGCCACGTTCCACTCAATGGCATCCCCCTGCAAATGGCTGAATCGACTGTTAGTAATACGGGCACCATCAACCTGATTATAGAACCCCTGGCGCAGAATGGCGTAGTTGGCCTGGCTCACGCTGATATTATCAATCACCAGATTACGCATAACAGCAGGCTGCTTACCGCCGATGAAAATCTGCGCGACAGGGCCAAAACCGCTCATCGCCAGCCCTTTTATCTCGCAGTCAGAGCCGCGAACATCCAGCGTGATGTTCTCCGTGCGTCCCGCGCCTTCGCCAATGACTTTGCTCCCTTCCTGCAGGACAAAACGTCCCCGGCCATTCCCTTTCAATGCCCCCCGGATCAGCAGCGTTTTGCCGTCGGGAATGAAAATCCCGGTATTGATGTTTTCACAGGTGAATCCGGCAGGGACAACGACGGTATCGCCTTCGCTAAACGCTTGCTTAAACGCGGCGATCCAGTCGTTATTGTTGTACTGATTCACAGAGACCGTCTTCCCGGCTGCCGCGTTCGCCGCACGGGAGGACAACAACGGCATGGCTGCCAGGACGGATAAGGAAGAGACAAAGCGGCGTCGAGTCATCTTTTTCAGCATACAACCTCGGTGTTACAACGTTTGCAGCAGGCTCGCTAACTGGCGATTAATCACCTGCTGGTTAAATTCTGCCTCAACTTTTTGTCGGGCATTGTGCAGCACAGGTACCAACGTCTGCGGGTCGATTTCGCTAAATGCGGCCAGACGATCGGCAAGGGCTGGCGCATTGTTCTCAGGCACCAGCCAGCCAGAATAGTCAGACTGGATCAACTCCGGGATCCCGCTGTGTACGGTCGATACCACCGGAATACCGACAGCCATCGCCTCCATCAGTGCCACCGGGATCCCCTCCATATCACCATCGGCTCCGGTCACGGACGGCAGCAGGAACACATCGGCTTCATCAAGCATCACTTTTACCTCGTGGCTCGGCTTGAAGCCCGGCATGTCGACATAGTCTTCCAGCTGATACTGTTCGATAAGCGTGCGCAGGCGGCGCTCCCACGGGCCAATACCCAGAATACGATAACGAAAATCAACGCCGAGCGCCTTCAACTGGCGGCAGGCCTCAATAGCCACATGCAGCCCTTTTTTCTCGGTCAGACGGGCAACAGAGATAATCTGCAACGATGTACCCGGCACCTTCACCGGACGCAGGGTAAAACGCGCCAAATCAACGCCCATTCGCGAAACGGTGATTTTCTCCCCCGGGCAGCCCATGCTTTTCAGCCGTCCGGCCCATAACTCGCTGATGGGTAGCATCATGTCGCCGCGGCGAAAAAGCTGCTGATACTCCGGCGTGTAGTGGTTCAACACTTCGCGGCTGGAGATATCAATCCCGTGAAAAATGGTCGCTATTTTGCCGTCAATCACCCCCAGTTCGCGCAGTTTGGCTGCGGTGACGCCCGCCGGACCAAAGTGGGCGATAAACACATCGGCACGGTACGGCTGCGCCGTTTGTCCGCAGATGGCCGAGAGGATCAGATTGCGTGATTCCGCACCGTAGCGCGAAACATTCAGCGCACGCCAGGTCGAGGGACGATGGATGCCACGCAGGGTTTGTCTGGCCCGGTGGCGCAGCTTACTCATTCTTCCGGACGGTTCATCCTGGAGCCAGCGGGTTTTCGCCTCCAGCCCATATTGCGTATAGGCCGCATGGGTGTTTTGCGTATCGCCCTTTTGCAGGGCGATAATCTCCACGTCATATCCCATATCGATAAACGCGGTGATTTGGTTCAGCACAAAGGTTTCTGACGACAACGGAAATTTCAGTAAGAAGAAACCAACCTTCATTTCCCCTCCCCGACGCGCTCAAGGACAGATTTCACCATCCCGATCCCTTTTTCGCGCTCCGCTTTCACCGCCACGGCCAGACGTTCGTTAATGGCTGGTAGCTGTCCCAGGGTATCGCCAACCATCGCCCCGAGGGAACCGTCCAGCAAGTGACGGATATCAACCGCCATCTCAGGCATGCCGAGCTGCTGCATAATGCCCGCTGATTTGTGCTCGTAGTTAATGGCAATTGCAGGCGTGCCAAAGTTCATGGAGATAATCGCCGAGTGCAGACGGGTACCCACGGTCAGGTCGCAGGCCGAGAGCAGCTTGCCCATCTCCAGGTCGTTCAGTTCGTCCATCACCACGTGATAGCGCGATGGATCATTCACCAGATGGCGCAGGTTCAGCGCTACCATACGGTCATCTTTGTTATAGCTGTCGATACCGGTACAGGTAGAGAGCGCCAGCACCTGATAACCGCTGTCCAGTACGCGGTTAACCACTCCGGCGAAGGCTTCTTCATACGCCGCCTGGGTCGTGCCAAGACGCTTGTCGAATGGCGCAAGCTCGCGCAGGGTAATAGCAACGGTTTTCTGTTTTGCCACCACATCCAGCCAGTGCTGCACCGCATAGCTTGCCTGGAAACGGTCGTCCTGATGATCCACCAGCCAGGCGGTATCCACACCGTGCTCAACTTTTGAGGTGTCGATATCGCTGCGCTTCATCAGATTAAGGCTCACCGATTCACGCAGGATCAGCGCATCACAGTGGGCAAACACATAGTTCGCCAGCTGGTTAAACTGCGGATCCTGGAATGGCCCCACGCTGTGACCAATCATAAACAGCGGTTTTTTTGCCATAAACGTACAGAGTGCATGCTCAAATTGCGGCACACCATAGAGATCGACAAAGAAAGAGCCACCGACCTGAATAATGGCGTCATAGCCCGACAGCAGGCGAACAAAATCGGTAAAACCTTGTGCAATGGCAATGTTGCGCAGCTTGCCGGTATCAGTGACGCGTGAAAGCAACACCTGGTGCTGGTAGCGACGGCGCAGCACTTTCTTCACCCGCCCCATCACACCGGCAACGTTGTTGTGCTGTTTCATCTGGCTGTAGAGCGGGTCGCCCATCACCGGACGGTTCAGCAACCAGGATGAGCTGACCGGATAACGGCTCATCACATCTACTTCTGTCTCAGGCTCAAGAGTGTTAATTGCATCCAATAAACCGCGCAGAATGGCGCTGTCGCCACGGTTGCCGCAGGTATGGTTGCCAAGGATAAGTAATTTCATAATGGCCTCTTAAAGAATTAGCCTGCGCGAAGCAGCGTTTTCATTTTTTCGTTACGGCAAAACTGGCGCTTCATCTCCACCACCAGCGCATTACGTGACAGCACCATCATCACCCCGAACGCAACCGCACCAGCGACAATCTGCACCGCCAGTAAAGCGACCAGCGGCAGATGGCCGCTGAGCACCACGCCCAGGCCATAGCTGACAACAAGCGTTGGCAATGAGAGATAAAACGGTAGCCACAGGCTGAGGATGTACTGACGATAGCTGGAGCCCAGCACCGGTTTGATCATCACGAAGTAGCTCAGAACGGTATTGATGATCTGCACCATCAGGAAGCCGAGCGTGACGCCGATAGCCCCTGCCATGTGCCCACCAACGATAATCGCCGGAATAAACAGGAAGGTTTTGAACACATTGAATTTGAAGCTGATATCAACGCGCGCTTTTGCCATCAGCAGGGAACCAATCGGGTTACCGACGGAGCGCAGCAGCCCCACCACGCACAGCAGTTGCAGGATGGGGATGATGCTGTCCCACTTCTCGCCAAACACCAGCGGCACAACGTTGCTGGAAACCACCATCAGCCCCAGCAGCACCGGGAAGTTGATAATGCCCACAACGGAAAGCAGCTTGTAGAAATTGACCCGCAGCTTCCCGGTATCATCCTGAATTTTGGCGAACGCCGGGAACAGCACGCGGGTGATGATCGGGTTCAGTTTCATCGGCGGCACCACCGCGACGTTGTAGGCCAGGTTATAGCCCCCCGCGACGCTCGCCCCCAGAATGCGCGCCAGCACCAGGGTGGAGAGGTTGGTGTTGACGTAGTTGATGATGCTGTCAGCCGTCAGCCACGCGCCAAAGCGCAGGTTAGATGACACCGAGGCCAGTGAGAAATGCAGCCCCGGGCGGTAAATCTTGCGGCCAAAGAAGCCGAACAGCAGCGTGCGTACGGTTGAGTTCACCAGATACCCGAGGATAGCCGTCATTGCCAGCGGCCAGAAATGGGCGCTCACCACGGTGAAGGTAAAGCCCGCCAGCACGGCACTGGTTTCAATCATGCCGATCTTGTTGAACTCCAGCTCTTTTTGCATCAACGCGCGGAACTGTTGCCCGTGAGGGATCACCACAAAGGCAAACGAGAGCGTGCGCATCAGCGGGGCAAGATCCGGGTTGTTCAGCACACTGGCGATGGTGTCACTCAGCAGGAACACCAGCACAAAAACGACGATCCCAAACCCAACGTTCAGCCAGTAGAGCGTGGTCAGCTCCAGCTGGCTAATCTCCTTGCGCTGAATAATCGAGTTGGCGATCCCGAAGTCAGACAGCGTATCGGCCAGCGCGATAATCACCAGCGATACGGTCAGCAGACCAAACTGGTGATTATCAATAATGCGCGCCAGCACCGTCATCTGCACCAGCCCCAGGCCGATAATGACAATGGTCGCC
This sequence comes from Enterobacter cloacae complex sp. 2024EL-00214, assembly GCF_043945575.1. Lineage (NCBI taxonomy): Bacteria > Pseudomonadati > Pseudomonadota > Gammaproteobacteria > Enterobacterales > Enterobacteriaceae > Enterobacter > Enterobacter cloacae complex sp. 2024EL-00214. The sequence goes on from NZ_JBIMRC010000036.1 coordinate 18,781, forward strand.
ATTGCTGACCACTTCGCGCCGCTGATGGTTTTTTCACGTAAGCTCATCTTAGTACGCCGCTTTGTTCACAAAACCTTTGAAGATGGTCAGAAAGACGATCTTGATATCAAACCAGAGGCTCCATTCACGGATGTACTCCAGGTCGAACTCGATGCGTTTTTCCATTTTTTCCAGCGTGTCGGTTTCACCGCGCCAGCCGTTGATCTGCGCCCAGCCGGTGATACCAGGCTTCACCTTATGGCGCAGCATGTAACCTTCAATCAGCGAGCGATACTGCTCGTTATGAGCCACCGCGTGCGGACGTGGCCCAACAATCGACATTCCACCGGTAAAGACGTTGATAAACTGCGGCAGCTCATCCAGCGATGTGCGGCGCAGGAAGTTACCCACCCGCGTGACGCGTGGGTCATTTTGCGTCGCCTGAGTCACCACTTTGTCGTTCTCCATCACCTTCATGGAGCGGAACTTCCACACCATAATCGGTTTACCGTCTATGCCGTAGCGGGTCTGGCGGAAGATAATCGGGCCTGGAGAACTCAGCTTAACCGCCAGCGCAATGCAGCACAGCACCGGGGAGATCAGCAGTAAAATCAGTGAGGAAAGAATGATATCTTCGATGCGCTTAAGCACGCGGTTAATGCCCGACAGCGGCGTGTCATACAGCGGTACCACCGGCACACCGTTCACCTCATCAATACGCGAGTGCAGAATATTGAAGGTAAAGACGTCAGGGATGAGGATCACCGAGCAGGTGGTATCTGCAAGTTTGCGAACCAGACGCTTAATGCACGCTTCCTCGCTCATTGGCATGGCAATATAGACGTTATGGATTTTGCCCGCTTTTGCATCGTCGAGCAGTTGTTCAACATTCCCGGCCCAGTCGGACGAAACGCCTCCCGGTCTTGCATCGTGATAAATCCCTACAACCTCAAGACCCAGCCACGGCTCTTTGCGGAAACTGTCCAGCAGGGCTTGTCCGACCGGCAAGTCACCCGCCACGGCAACATAACGCGTGTTGTAGCCGCGATTGCGCAGCCAGCCCGCGCCATAGCGAATGAGCGAACGGCAGACCACCATGCCGACGCTGGTTAGCAGGTACCAGCACAGATAGGTCACCAGCCGGTTGTCAAAATCACGGCTAAACGCCACCAGCCCGGCGCTGAAAATCAGGCTTAACGTCCAGTTTTGCAGTAACAGCATCAGCTCAGTGGTAATTTTTACGCCGCGCCACGAACGGTAGAAATCGGTTATCCCACCGATCATCTGAAACACCACCAGCGCAATCAGAGCCATCAGCAAATGCATGTACAGGAAGGGTTGGCCGCTCACCCAACACACCGCCCACAATCCACCGACCATGATGGTGATATCGGAAAAACGCTGCACCATAGAGATTAACGATGCATTCGTTCTCGCTCGCTCGCGTTTTTTTAGATTCGTCATCGTTGTTCCTTTCGTTCAAAACCTGCCCCTCACCCCGCCCTCTCCCCAAAGGGGAGAGGGTTAGGGTGAGGGGTAAGGTTTTCGTTTTACTGATTCAACAGCGCCAGAATGTCCTGCGTTCGCGCTTCCATCAGTGGGACATCCGCCCGTGATTCCACATTCAGGCGCACCACCGGCTCGGTGTTTGAAGAACGCAGATTGAAGCGCCACTGCGGGAACGACATGCTGATGCCGTCGGTACGGTCAATTTCCAGCGCGTGAATGGCAAAGTGCTGCTCCACGCGGGCAATAGCGTCGGCAGGTTGCGCCAGTTTGCTGTTGATCTCCCCGCTTGCCGGGAACGCCGCCATACGGTCGC
>NZ_JBIMRC010000037.1:0-18647 GCF_043945575.1 Enterobacter cloacae complex sp. 2024EL-00214
GTGGTTCAGTACCTGAGTGGGTATTACAACCGGGTAAGGCCGCATAAAAACAACGGAGGGTTAACACCTGCCGAGATGGAAAGACAAAGAACCTCAGGTCGTGTCCAAATTAAGTAGACCACTTCACCCGTCCCCGAAAAGCCGGAAGGAATAAGCTGAGGGTACCGCGCAGCGGCGATTTTCTTTGCCGGGAGACGGGATTGTTAAGGGGGCGCGATAGCCCCCTTAACACGTTCACCGCAGCGGATTATGCAGGTAGCAGAAATGTCTGAGTGAACGGAACGATACCACTGAAATAACAAAGTGCCTTTGCGTCGCTTAACTGACAAACATTAGGGCATCGCGCCCGGTCGTTTACTTATTTCTGCTCGTCTTTCTTCTTGCCAAGCGTTGGTGTCTCGTCGAAGAAGTTCCACGGTTTGAGCAGGGTATGCACCCATTCCGTCGGCATAATTGGCCACTCTTCGGCACGTGCAACGTGAGTTGTCCCGGTCGTCATCCAGACCACATCATCCTGGTCGTTCAGCGACTCGTTATCCTTGCTGTACTGGCCCAGGCCCGTATCGTGCGTTGAGCGGTTCGGGAATTTCCCTTCCGGGTACATTTCATCTGGATGGTAGCGCGTCACCCACAGCTGTTTATCCATAAAGCTCAGGCGGTGGTAGATCCACTCGTCCGGGGCAAACTTCGCACCGGTCGCCACCGGGTGTGTACCGCCCGCGTAAGGGATGATCTGGTACGAGACCGGGTTACCCATGCGGTTCTCTTTGCTGGTGTTACTCAGCAGCCGGATGGTACCCGGGTCAAATTTCTGCGCAGCCTGTTGCTCGGTATCAATGCTGTACTGATTGATCTGCATGGTGCTGGTACGCGGGCCACCGGCGGTGTTGGGTTTCACTTCCGGATCCATCGCCACCATCTTGTTATTGATACCATCCACGTCCATATCCAGACGGAAGTTATAGATGTGCTGGTGGGTGGTACCCACGATGTTATGATCGATCAGGGTGCCATATTTAGTATCGTCTTTTGCGGTGGCATCATGCATGGTTTTCGCCTGCACGCCTTTCACGGCTTCAATACCCGTCGCGCCCGCATCAATACCGATGGTGCCATTTTCGTGGAATACCCAGTCGAAGATGTAGTCATAGTTGCCGACGGTACTGACCCAACGCACCACCAGTTCACGACGTTCGGTACTGACGTTCGGCTGACCCATCTCCTGGTGCTTATACTCCGGCCCGGCATAACGTTCGAAGATGGCGATTGCGCGAGGGATCTCCATGGGTGCACCGGTGTAATCCGGAATGGTTTCATTGAGCATCACGGCGTTAGACGGTACGTCTTTGCCGCGCACCAGTGGGGAGGTCAGCGTGCCCATGCCGTAGTCGCCGGAATCCAGATACGCCTTAAAGTACCAGCCGACATCCGGGTCGCCGTAAGGGACGATCATCCCACCGAGCGATCCTTCATACATGATCTGGCGCTTTTTGCCATTGTCGTTCCAGGTCACGGTAGAAATAACCGGCCCGACACGGGAGTCCAGGCTCAGGTGGAAATCCCAGTTCTGCCAGTGCACCATATCGCCGGTAATGGTGTAGTTTTTCCCTTCCGGTTCAATGATGTCGAGCGGTTTTTTCGGGGTTTCTATGCGGTCACGGCCATCATATGGGCGTGGAGCCATCGGAACCGGAACAACCGCACCTTCTTCAATTTTCTGGATTTTCTTCTGTTCGAGGTCGACCACTGCCACCAGGTTTTCGATAGGGTGTGCCCAGTAGTTACCGTCGCCAACGTCCAGATAGCTCACCACTTTCAGCAGGCGGTCTTCCTGTTTCAGCCCGTCTTTACCGTCAAAATAGCCGACGGTTAACGGGGTCGTAATGACCTTCTTCGGGTCGGTGACGCCGTGTTTTTTCAGCGCATCGGCATATTCCGGGCTGTCATTGATAATCTGTTGTACGGCGGTGAAGTCATCCAGCAACACCATGCCGTGCGCGTCTTTGACCGGCTCCCAGCGCAGGACTTTTTTCTCTTTCAGGTCAACCCGGCTTTCAATAACATGTTTTCCGTCCAGCATGATGACGTTCGCCTGGCGAGGAGAGTCTACCGGCGTACCGTTCAGCACAAAGTCCCACACTTTGGCTTTCTCTGGCTCAGCAAGGGCAATCTGGGTAAAGCGGGTATTCGGTTTAAAATCGGCAGAGGCTTTGACAATGTCGACAGCCTGCTTAATTTCGTCAGCCGTTAACGCATTTAACGGGTGAGGGCGTTTTTCAACCTGGAAAGTCTGGTCAAGGCCGGACTGGAAGACATCGTTAATGAAGGTGTCAGCGATCCAGGCTTTTTTGTTTTTCATCACCACCGGCACCTGCAGCTTCAGGGTTTTGCCGTTGACGATGGCGGTTTTTGCGCCGGGTTTTACCTTCACAAACGCACCGTCTTTGGTAATGGTGAACATCTGTGCGTAATCATCCCACTGCACATCAGCGCCAAACGTCTGCAGCGTTTTGTCCATCGGGACCATATGCGCCTCACTGCCGTGGGCGAAAACGGGAGACTGCCAGGCGCAAAACAGAGCAACTGTCATGGCCAGTGCCGTTTTACGGGCAGAAAAAGAAGAGTTGCTTCCCATCGTTGACCTCATATTGTTGTGTTTATTGTGTTGTGATGACCTTATCCTGACAGCCGCAGGCGAAAAGCGTTTGCCTGCATCTGCCAGGTTATTTGCCAGTCTTGCCAGGTTAAAAAAAGACCGGGGGTAAATCACACCCCGGTCAATGGACTTGAGAGGAAAACGTCAGAAGTCGCTCTGCTGGCGCGCCACCAGCGTCAGAATGGAGTAGAGCGCGACGGCTTGTTGGTTCTGGTTGAAGATCTCAACGGCCCATTCCACCACGCCAGTCGGTTTTTCATCGGCAGAGCGTTGTTTCTTCAGCGTTTTGCGTTTGCAGGTCAGGCGCACCTGAATGGTATCGCCAGGTTTGACCGGCTCGATAAAGCGCAGGTTTTCCATGCCATAGTTGGCAATGACCGGCCCGACACCCGCATCAACAAACAGCCCCGCCGCGGCTGAAATCAGGAAGTAACCGTGTACCACGCGCTCGCCAAAGATCGACTCCGCTGCGCCGATCTTGTCCATGTGGGCGTAGAAATGATCCCCGCTCAGGCAGGCAAAGTTAACGATATCGGCTTCCGTCAGGGTACGGCGCGGCGTCAGCAGGCTATCGCCCGGCTGCAGTTCCTCGAAGTATTTACGGAATGGATGTACGCGATCTTCCTGCACTTGCGCACCGCGTACCCACTGTTTGCCAATGGCGGCGAGCATCGTCGGGCTGCCCTGAATGGCAGTACGCTGAAGGTAATGCTTCACGGCACGCAGACCGCCCAGCTCTTCACCGCCGCCCGCGCGGCCTGGGCCGCCGTGTACCAGCTGCGGCAGCGGAGAACCGTGCCCGGTGGACTCTTTGGCCGACTCCTCGTTGAGGATTTGAATGCGCCCGTGGGCGCGCGCCGCACCGGAAATAAACTGGCGGGCGATGGTCTGTTCGGCCGTCACCAGCGTGCCCGCCAGGCTGCCGCCGCCCGCGCGTGCCAGGGTGATCGCGTGCTCTGCGTTACGGTATGGCATCAGGGTGGCAACCGGGCCGAAGGCTTCGGTGGCGTGTACGGCAGGGGTTTCGTCCGGCTGCGGGCAGAAGAGCAGGGTTGGCGGGAAGAACGCGCCCGCGGCCTGCAGATCGGCTTTGCCACCCAGACGGATCTGGCAGCCTGCGGCAACCAGCAGATCGACTTTTTCCTGCACGTCGGCGCGCTGTTCACTATTCACCAGTGCGCCCATTTTGACCCCTTCCTGTGCCGGGTCGCCCACCACCACTTTTTCCAGCCGCGCAATCAGCGCCTGGCTGACGGTATCAATTTGCCCCTGCGGCACAATAATGCGGCGAATAGCCGTACATTTTTGCCCGGCCTTCGTGGTCATCTCGCGGACCACTTCGCGAATGAACAGGGCAAATTCCGGTTGATCTGGCGTGACGTCTTCCCCCAGCACGCAGCAGTTCAGGGAGTCTGCCTCCATCGTGAAGGGGATCGCGTTCGCCACGATGTTTGGGTGAACTCGCAGGCTCTGTCCGGTGCTGGCGGAGCCGGTGAACGTCACCACGTCCTGGCTGTCGAGCTGGCTCAGCAGATCGCCTGCACCGCCGCAGATCAGGCTGATGGCTCCCGCCGGTACCAGACCGCTTTCCACGATCGATTTCACCATTGCCTGCGTGACCTGCGCGGTGGCGGTGGCGGGTTTGATGATCGCAGGCATCCCGGCAAGCCAGGTGGGAGCCAGTTTTTCCAGCATGCCCCAGCACGGGAAGTTAAAGGCGTTGATATGCACCGCCACGCCAGATTTTGAGGTTAATACGTGGCGCGCTGCAAAACCGCCTTCTTTCGACAGGGGGATCAGCTCATCTTCTGGCCACAGCGTGTCGTCCGGCAGTTCGCGGCTACCGAGGCTGGCATAGGTGAAGAGGGTGCCGATACCCCCTTCGATATCGACCCAGCTGTCGGCCTTTGTCGCCCCGGTCTGGGCTGACAGGGCATAAAACTGTTCTTTCTGGCTGAGCAAATGTTTTGCCACCGCTTTCAGCATGGCGGCTCGTTCGATAAAGGTCATCGCGTGAAGTGCTTTGCCGCCGTGCTCAATGGCGTAGTGGCGGGCGGCCGCCATATCCAGCCCTTCGCTGGTGACTTCCCACAAGGCTTCGCCGCTGATGGCGTGATGAATATTGCGCTCGCGGCCCTGGCCAGACTGCCAGGTACCGGACAAGAAGCTGGCTAACTGCTGCATCGCTTATCTCCAAATGTTACGTAATTTCACTATAGATAGTTTGATCATGAATCATAAAAAGCAAGCTGAGTTTTAATGAATTGTTAACGTTGTGATCCGGCATGACGAAATGCGGTCCATAAAGCCCCAGTTCACACGCCTTGCTTGAAAAGCCTTGCGAGCAGCATCACAAAACAAGGAAACATTTCTTGGGGTTATATTTAACTTCTGTGTAACTTTTAAGAAACGAAATGATTCACCATTTCACTTATTAAGATAGATTAGCGAATCATAAAGGTGATGATGTGACGCAAGAACAACGCTTTGAGCAGCGCATAGCGCAGGAGACGGCCATCGAGCCGCAGGACTGGATGCCTGACGCCTACCGTAAGACGTTGATCCGCCAGATTGGTCAGCACGCACACTCTGAAATTGTCGGCATGCTGCCGGAAGGGAACTGGATCACCCGCGCCCCCACGCTGCGCCGTAAAGCCATTTTGCTGGCGAAAGTGCAGGACGAGGCCGGCCACGGTTTGTATCTCTACAGCGCGGCGGAAACGCTGGGCTGCGCGCGGGAAGACATCTATCAGAAGATGCTCGACGGCAAAATGAAATACTCCTCCATCTTCAACTACCCAACGCTGAGCTGGGCTGATATCGGCGTAATCGGCTGGCTGGTGGACGGTGCTGCCATCGTCAACCAGGTGGCGCTGTGCCGTACCTCTTACGGCCCGTACGCCCGGGCGATGGTGAAAATCTGTAAAGAAGAGAGCTTCCACCAGCGTCAGGGCTTTGAAGCCTGTATGGCACTGGCGCAGGGCAGTGGATCCCAGCGTCAGATGTTACAGGATGCTATCAACCGTTTCTGGTGGCCGGCACTGATGATGTTCGGGCCTAACGATGACAACTCACCGAACAGCGCCCGCAGCCTGGCCTGGAAAATCAAGCGCTTTGGTAACGATGAGCTGCGCCAGCGCTTTGTGAATAACACCATCCCGCAGGTGGAAATGCTGGGCATGACCGTGCCGGATGCTGACCTGCACCTGGACGAAGAGACGGGCAACTACCGCTTCGGCGAGATCGACTGGCACGAGTTTGACGACGTCATTAACGGGCGCGGTATCTGCAACCACGAACGCCTGGCCGCAAAACGTAAAGCCTGGGAAGAAGGGGCGTGGGTGCGCGAAGCCGCACTGGCGCACGCAGAAAAACAACACGCCCGCAAAGTGGCTTAAGAGGAAGCAACATGAGCAATGTCTACTGGCCGTTATACGAAGTGTTTGTACGCAGCAAACAAGGGTTATCCCACCGTCACGTTGGCAGTCTGCACGCCGCTGACGACCGCATGGCGCTGGAAAACGCGCGTGACGCCTATACCCGCCGCAGCGAAGGCTGTTCCATCTGGGTGGTGAAGGCGAGCGAGATTGTCGCCTCCCAGCCAGAAGAGAGCGGTGCGTTTTTCGACCCGGCGGAGAGCAAGATCTACCGCCATCCGACGTTTTACACCATCCCTGATGGCATCGAGCACATGTGAGGTCAGGGATGAAAACATTATCTGCATACGTCCTGCGTCTGGGCGACAACGGTCTGGTGCTCTCTCAGCGTCTGGGAGCCTGGTGTGGTCACGCGCCGGAACTGGAAATTGACCTCGCACTGGCCAATATCGGTCTCGATCTGCTGGGGCAGGCGCGTAATTTCCTGACCTACGCCGCCGAACTGGAAGGCCTGGGCGATGAAGATACGCTGGCCTTTGGCCGCGATGAGCGCCAGTTCCGCAATGTATTGCTGGTGGAACAGCCTAACGGCAATTTCGCCGACACCCTCGTCCGTCAGTACCTTATGGATGCGTGGAACGTGGCGTTGTATGAGCGCCTGATCCACAGCAGCGACCGCCAGATTGCCGCCATTGCCGCAAAAGCAATTAAGGAAGCGCGTTATCACCTGCGCTTTAGCCGCGGCTGGCTGGTGCGCCTGGGTGACGGCACAGAAGTATCCGCACAAAAAATGCAGCAGGCGGTCAACAATCTGTGGCGCTTTACCGCTGAGCTGTTCGACGCCGATGACGTCGAACTGGAACTGGTTGCGTCCGGTATTGCCATCGACCCGCGCACGCTGCGTCAGGCATGGGAAAGCGAAGTGTTTGCTGGCTTGCAGGAAGCCACCCTGAACGTGCCCGATGAAGTGGCGTATCGCACTGGCGGCAAGCGTGGGCTGCACACCGAACATCTGGGGCCAATGCTGGCAGAGATGCAATATCTCCAGCGTATGTACCCCGGGCAGCAGTGGTAAGAGAGGGGAATGTCATGCAACGTCTCGTGGACATCGCACCTGCACAAATCCCGCAAATCTGGTCGCTGTTAAGCCAGATCCCGGATCCTGAAGTCCCGGTTTTGACCATCACCGATTTAGGTATGGTGCGCAGCGTTTCCGCGCAGGGCGAAGGCTGGGTGATTGGCTTCACGCCAACCTACTCGGGCTGCCCGGCGACGGAACACCTGCTGGGAGCCATCCGCGACACGATGACTGCGCATGGCTTTACCCCGGTACATATCGTGCTCCAGCTTGAACCCGCCTGGACCACCGACTGGATGACAGCCGATGCGCGCGAACGTCTGCGTGAGTATGGCATCAGCCCGCCTGTAGGCCATAGCTGTCACGCCCATGTTCCTGCGGCGGTGAGCTGCCCGCGCTGTGCGAGCACCGATACCTCGCTCATCAGTGAATTTGGTTCAACGGCCTGCAAAGCGCTCTGGCGCTGCAACACCTGCCGTGAACCTTTCGATTATTTCAAATGCATTTGAGGCTGCCATGACAACGTTTCATTCATTAAAAGTGGCAAAAGTGGAACCCGAAACACGTGACGCTGTCACAATTACCTTTTCCGTGCCGCAGGAATTGCAGGATGCTTACCGCTTTCGCCCGGGTCAGCACCTGACCTTAAAGGCCACGCTGGGTGGTGATGAGCTTCGCCGCTGCTACTCCATCTGCCGTAGTACCGCACCGGATGAGATTAGCGTGGCGGTGAAAGCCATCGAAGGCGGGCGTTTTTCCCGTTATGCCCGCGATACGATTGTGCAGGGTATGACGATGGACGTCATGGTGCCGCAGGGCCATTTTGGCTATCAGCCCCGGGCCGAACGGGAGGGGCACTATCTGGCGATAGCGGCTGGATCGGGCATTACGCCGATGCTGGCTATTCTCTCCGCTACGCTGGCCACCGAGCCGAAAAGCCACTTCACCCTGATCTACGGCAACCGCAGCAGCCAGAGCATGATGTTCCGCGGCGCGCTGGCGGATCTGAAAGACAAATACCCGCAGCGCCTGCAGCTGGTCTCCATCTTCAGCCAGGAGCGGCTTGACAGCGATCTGCTTCACGGTCGCATTGATGGCGAAAAACTGCAGGCGCTGGCGAAAACCCTGATCAATTTCCGCCAGTATGACGAAGCCTTTATCTGCGGCCCGTCGGCGATGATGGACGACGCTGAAGCGGCGCTGAAAGCGCTGGGGATGGCAGAAAAATCTATCCACCTTGAGCGCTTCAACACGCCTGGCTCAGCGGTGAAACGCGCTGTAAACGTGCAGGTCGAAGGGCAGAAAGTCACCGTCCGCCAGGACGGGCGCGACCGTGAAATCACCCTGACGGCCGATGACGAAAGCATTCTTGATGCTGCCCTGCGCCAGGGGGCAGATCTGCCCTATGCCTGTAAAGGCGGCGTGTGTGCCACCTGTAAATGTAAAGTGGTGCGCGGCAAAGTGGATATGCTCACCAACTACAGCCTGGAGCCGGACGAGCTGGCTGCCGGGTATGTCCTGAGCTGTCAGGCGTTGCCGTTAACCGCTGACGTGATCGTCGATTTCGACGCGAAGGGGATGGCATGAGCGAACTGATTGTCACCCGTCATGGTCGTGTATTGCAGCTGACGTTGAACCGTCCGGCGGCGCGTAATGCGCTCAACAATGCGCTGTTAACGCAGATTGCTGAAGAACTGGAAGCCGCAGCGGCGAATACCGACATCTCCGCCTGTGTGATCTACGGCAACGAGCGCTGTTTCGCTGCCGGAGCCGATCTCAATGAAATGGCGGAGAAAGATCTGCCCGCCACGCTGAACGATATCCGTCCTCAGCTGTGGGCGCGGATCAACACCTTTAACAAACCTCTGATCGCCGCGGTTAACGGCTTCGCGCTGGGAGCCGGGTGTGAACTCGCGTTGCTCTGCGACGTGGTTATCGCCGGTGACAACGCCCGTTTTGGTCTGCCGGAAATCACCCTCGGCATTATGCCGGGTGCGGGCGGCACGCAGCGTCTTATTCGCTGTGTGGGCAAATCGCTTGCCAGCAAAATGGTGCTGACCGGGGAAAGCATTACGGCACAACAGGCGCAGAGCGCCGGTCTGGTCAGCGATGTGTTTCCGGCGTCGCTGACGCTGGAGTACGCCCTGAAGCAGGCCGCGCTGATGGCGCGCCACTCTCCGCTGGCGCTGCAGGCGGTGAAACAGGCGCTGCGCCAGTCTCAGGAAGTGCCGTTGCAGGCCGGGCTGGCCCAGGAGCGGCAGCTGTTTACGTTGCTTTCGGCGACTGACGATCGTCGTGAAGGCATCGACGCCTTCTTACAAAAACGCACCCCCGACTTTAAAGGACGCTAATTGTGGAATTTATTCTGAGTCATGTAGAGCAAGGCGTAATGACCCTTACGCTGAACCGCCCGGAGCGTCTGAACAGCTTTAACGACGTGATGCACCAGCAACTTGCGGAGTGCCTGAAGCAGGCCGAGCGGGATGACACCATCCGCTGTCTGTTGATCACCGGGGCGGGACGCGGTTTCTGTGCGGGTCAGGATCTTAACGACCGCAACGTCGACCCGAACGGCCCGGCTCCCGATCTGGGGATGTCCGTTGAAACCTTTTACAACCCGCTGGTGCGCCGTCTGGCAAAACTGCCGAAACCGGTAATTTGTGCGGTCAACGGCGTGGCGGCCGGGGCGGGGGCTACGCTGGCACTCGGCTGCGACATGGTGATTGCTGCCCGCTCCGCTAACTTTGTGATGGCTTTTAGCAAGCTCGGGCTAGTGCCGGACTGCGGTGGTACCTGGCTGCTGCCGCGCGTCGCCGGACGCGCCCGGGCAATGGGGCTGGCGTTGCTCGGTGACAAACTCAGTGCCGAACAGGCGCAGGCGTGGGGGATGATCTGGCAGGTGGTGGACGACGAACAGCTCTCCGTTACGGCACAGCAGATGGCGCTGCACTTTGCGTCGCAGCCAACCTTTGGCCTGGGGCTGATCAAGCAGGCGATCAACGCCGCAGAGACCAATACTCTGGACGCACAGCTTGATCTGGAGCGTGACTATCAACGTCTGGCCGGGCGCAGTGACGACTATCGGGAAGGTGTCAGCGCCTTTCTGGCGAAGCGCGCGCCGAACTTTACGGGGAAATAACATGGCGATACCTATCCGCACTGTCGCCGTGATTGGAAGCGGCACGATGGGAGCCGGGATTGCCGAAGTGGCGGCAAGTCATGGTCATCAGGTGCTGGTTTATGACCTCGCTTCCGAGGCCGTTTCCCGCGCGATTGACGGTATTCGTCAGCGTCTGGCTTCCCGCGTGATGCGCGGAAAGTTGTCTGCGGACTCTGGCTCGCAGATCCTCGCAAGGCTGGTTCCGGTGACGGATATCTCTGCCCTTGCCGCAGCGGATCTGGTCATTGAGGCGGCCTCTGAACGGCTGGAGGTGAAAAAAGCGCTGTTTACACAGCTGGCGGAAATCTGCCCGCCGCAGACGCTGCTGACCAGTAATACCTCTTCAATTTCCGTCACCGCCATCGCCGCAGACATTCGCCACCCGGAGCGCGTCGCGGGGCTGCATTTCTTCAACCCGGCACCGGTGATGAAACTGGTGGAAGTGGTCAGCGGGCTGGCGACATCGCCTGAAGTGGCTGATGCGTTGTGCGAGCTGGCGCTGAACTGGGGAAAACAGCCGGTGCGTTGCCAGTCAACGCCAGGTTTTATCGTTAACCGCGTGGCACGCCCGTTCTATTCCGAAGCCTGGCGTGCGCTGGAAGAACAGGTGGCCGCACCGGAGGTGATTGACGCCGCGCTGCGCGAAGGCGGTGGTTTCCCGATGGGGCCACTGGAGCTGACCGACATGATTGGTCAGGACGTCAACTTTGCCGTGACCTGTTCGGTGTTTAACGCCTTCTGGCAGGAGCGTCGTTTCCTGCCATCGCTGGTGCAGCAGGAGCTGGTACTGGCGGGACGATTGGGTAAAAAAAGCGGGCGGGGCGTTTACGACTGGCACGGCGATAAACCGGACGTGCAGTGGCTTGAGGCGGTCAACGACAGTTTTAGCCCGATGAGCGTCCAGAGAAAAAGTGACGGTGTCACGGAAATTGACGACGTACTGTTGATTGAAACACAGGGCGAAACTGCGCAGGCACTGGCGCTTCGGCTGAACAGCCCGGTGGTGGTGGTTGACCGTATTGAGCGCGATGTGGCCGTTATCGCGGCGGCGTCCAGCAATCCGCACACCGCCACGCAAAAGGCCATCTTCTGGCTGCAACAGCAGGGACACCGGGTGGTGCAAATTGCCGATTATCCCGGCCTGCTGGTCTGGCGGACGGTGGCGATGATTGCCAACGAAGCGCTGGATGCGCTGCAAAAAGGGGTCGCCAGCGAGAAGGATATTGATACTGCGATGCGTCTGGGCGTGAATTACCCGAGCGGCCCGATTGCATGGGGAGAACGCCTGGGCTGGCAACGCCTGCTCACGCTGTTGGAAAACCTGCAACGTCATTACGGTGAAGAACGCTATCGCCCCTGTTCACTGCTGCGCCAGCGGGCGCTTCTGGAGAGTAGCTATGAGTCATAACGCCTGGCATAACGCCCGCACCATGTATGAACAGGATGCCTGCGCGCAGGCGTTGGGGATCGACATTATCGAGATGGATGACGGGTATGCGGTGGTGACCATGACCATCACCCCGCAGATGCTCAACGGCCATAAAACCTGCCACGGTGGACAGCTGTTCTCACTGGCAGACACCGCCTTTGCCTACGCCTGTAACAGTCAGGGACTGGCGGCGGTGGCATCGGGTTGCTCCATTGATTTTCTGCGCCCGGGTTTTGCCGGGGACACGCTGACCGCCACTGCGCGGGTGAAGCATCAGGGCAAGCTGACCGGCGTGTACGACATTGAAATCCAGAACCAACAACAGAAAACGGTCGCTCTCTTTCGCGGGAAATCTCACCGCATTGGCGGCAGTGTGACAGGAGAAGTCTGATGCGTGATGCATTTATTTGTGATGGTGTTCGTACCCCGGTTGGTCGCTATGGCGGCGGATTAGCGGGTGTACGTGCGGACGATCTGGGGGCAGTGCCGCTGCGTGCGCTGCTGGCACGCTACCCGCAGCTCGACCTGGAACGTATTGATGATGTGATTTTCGGCTGTGCCAACCAGGCGGGGGAAGATAACCGCAACGTGGCGCGCATGTCGGCGTTGCTGGCAGGTTTGCCGCAGACGGTTTCCGGTACCACCATCAACCGTCTGTGCGGTTCGGGGCTGGACGCGATTGGTTTTGCCGCTCGCGCTATCAAAGCAGGTGACGGCGATCTGATGATTGCGGGGGGCGTGGAGTCGATGTCCCGCGCGCCGTTTGTGATGGGTAAAGCCACGGCGGCGTTTCAGCGTCAGGCGGAGATCTTTGATACCACCATCGGCTGGCGATTTGTGAATCCGCTCATGCATCAGCAATTCGGAACTGACAGCATGCCGGAAACGGCAGAGAATGTAGCTGAATTGTTAAATATCAGCCGTGCCGATCAGGACGCGTTTGCCCTGCGCAGCCAGCAGCGTACCGCACAGGCGCAGCAGAATGGTGTTCTGGCGCAGGAAATTGTGCCGGTACGGGTGCCAGGTAAAAAGGGAACGGTGACAGAAATCAGCGTGGATGAGCACCCGCGCGCCGATACCACGCCTGAACAGCTCGCCGCGCTGAAAACCCCGTTTCGTAAAAACGGCGTGGTAACCGCGGGGAATGCCTCCGGCGTGAACGATGGTGCCGCCGCGCTGATTATCGCCAGCGAGCAAATGGCACTTGCGCAAGGTCTGGTTCCACGCACCCGGATCGTGGCGATGGCCACCGCCGGTGTTGAACCGCGTCTGATGGGGTTAGGCCCGGTGCCAGCCACCCGTAAAGTGCTGGAGCGCGCCGGTCTGAATATTAACGATATGGATGTCATTGAGCTTAACGAAGCCTTTGCTTCACAGGCGCTGGGCGTGTTGCGTCAACTGGGATTACCGGACGATGCCGCACACGTCAACCCGAACGGCGGCGCTATCGCATTAGGCCACCCGCTGGGAATGAGCGGTGCCAGGCTGGCACTGGCTGCCAGCAATGAGTTGCACCGACGCAACGGGCGCTATGCGCTTTGTACGATGTGCATCGGTGTGGGTCAGGGCATCGCCATGATCCTTGAGCGTGTTTGAGCGAATTACAATGTGAGTACCCTACAATGACAACGACAAATACAACAAAGCTTGATCCGATCGAAACTGCATCCATTGACGAATTGCAGGCTCTGCAAACCGAGCGCCTGAAGTGGACGCTGCATCATGCCTACAACAACGTTCCGATGTACAAACGTAAGTTTGACGCTGCGGGCGTTCACCCTGACGATTTCAAAGTGCTGGACGACATTCGCAAATTCCCGTGCACCACCAAGCAGGATTTGCGCGATAACTACCCGTTCGACACCTTTGCCGTACCGATGGAGCAGGTGGTGCGTATCCACGCCTCGTCCGGTACTACCGGTAAACCGACTGTCGTGGGTTATACCCAAAACGACATCGACAACTGGGCTAATATTGTTGCCCGCTCCCTGCGTGCCGCAGGCGGCAGCGCAAAAGATAAAATCCACGTGGCCTACGGCTACGGCCTCTTTACCGGCGGACTGGGGGCACACTATGGTGCTGAGCGTTTAGGGGCGACGGTGATCCCGATGTCCGGCGGTCAGACCGAGAAGCAGGCACAGCTGATCCGTGATTTCCAGCCGGACATGATCATGGTTACACCGTCCTACTGCCTGAACCTGATTGAAGAGCTGGAACGCCAGATGGGGGGCGATGCCAGCACCTGTTCCCTGCGGGTGGGCGTGTTCGGCGCTGAGCCGTGGACACAGGCCATGCGCCGTGAAATTGAAAAACGACTGGGGATCACCGCCTTGGATATCTACGGGTTGTCAGAAGTGATGGGCCCGGGTGTGGCGATGGAGTGTATCGAAACCGCCGACGGCCCGACCATCTGGGAAGATCATTTCTACCCGGAGATCGTCAATCCGAACGACGGCACGGTGCTGGCCGACGGTGAGCAGGGCGAACTGCTGTTCACCACGCTGACCAAAGAAGCGTTGCCGGTGATCCGCTACCGCACGCGTGACCTGACGCGTCTGCTGCCGGGCACCGCACGCACTATGCGCCGTATGGATCGCATCAGCGGGCGCAGCGACGATATGCTGATCATCCGTGGTGTCAACGTATTCCCGTCGCAGCTTGAAGAAGAGATCGTCAAGTTTGAACACCTCTCTCCGCACTATCAGCTGGAGGTGAACCGCCGCGGACATCTTGATTCGCTTTCGGTGAAGGTGGAGCTGAAAGAGAGCAGCTTAACGCTCACTCACGAGCAGCGCTGCCAGGTTTGTCATCAGTTGCGCCACCGCATTAAATCAATGGTTGGGATCTCCACCGACGTGATGATCGTTAACTGTGGCAGCATTCCGCGCTCTGAAGGGAAGGCCTGCCGGGTGTTCGACCTGCGTAAGGTGGCAGCGAACAGCTAAGGCCAGACGTGTCACCCTGGCTCTCTCCCTTTGGGGAGAGGGCTGGGTGAGGGAACCAAACCGCACAACATTTTATGCTATGATTCATCCAGGAAAAAAATCACAACAGAATGAATCACATGAATAAACTCGACGCCTTCATCCAGCACGCAGTCAGCTCCGTTCCCATCAGCGGGACATCGCTTATCTCTTCCCTGTACGGTGATGCACTTTCCCATCGAGGCGGTGAAATCTGGCTCGGCAGCCTGGCCGCTTTACTTGAAGGCATGGGGTTTGGTGAACGTTTTGTGCGTACCGCGCTGTTCCGCCTTAACAAAGAGGGCTGGCTGGATGTTTCCCGCATTGGGCGTCGCAGCTTTTACCGTCTGAGTGATAAAGGACTGCGTTTGACCCGTCGCGCGGAGAATAAAATCTACCGTGCGGAACTGCCCGCATGGGACGGCAAATGGCTGCTGCTGCTCTCTGAAGGTCTGGACAAAACGACCCTCGCCGATGTGAAAAAACAGCTTATATGGCAGGGGTTTGGCACGCTTGCGCCGAGCCTGATGGCCTCGCCATCTCAGCATCTGGCGGATGTGCAGTCCCTGTTGCATGACGCGGGCGTGGCGGAAAACGTCATCTTCTTCGAGGCTCACTCACCGCTGGCACTGTCCCGCGCTGCGCTACGCTCCCGGGTAGAAGAGTGCTGGCAACTGACAGAACAAAACGTCATGTACGAGACGTTTATCGACTCATTCCGGCCGTTGTTGCCGCTGCTGAAAGAGGCTGCGCCGGAAGAGTTGACGCCAGAACGTTGCTTCCAGATCCAGCTGTTACTGATCCATTTTTATCGTCGTGTGGTGCTGAAAGACCCGCTGTTGCCGGAAGAGTTACTACCAGCGCACTGGGCAGGGCAAAGTGCCCGACAGCTCTGCATCAATATTTATCAGCGTGTGGCACCGGGAGCGCTGGCGTTTGTCAGTGAGAAAGGCGAAACCTCCGTCGGTGAACTGCCCGTGCCTGGCACGCTCTACTATCAACGCTTTGGTGGTCTTACAAGCGCATAAGGAGTGAGGATGCCTGTTTATCAAATTGACGGTCTGACGCCGGTCGTGCCTGACGAGAGCTATGTTCACCCGACGGCGGTACTTATTGGTGATGTGATCCTGGGTAAAGGTGTTTACGTTGGCCCAAATGCCAGCCTGCGCGGCGATTTTGGCCGTATTGTGGTGAAAGACGGTGCCAACATTCAGGATAACTGCGTGATGCATGGTTTCCCGGAGCAGGACACCGTGGTCGAGGAAGACGGGCATATTGGCCACAGCGCCATTCTGCACGGCTGCATTATCCGGCGTAACGCACTGGTCGGGATGAATGCGGTGGTGATGGACGGCGCGGTGATCGGCGAAAACAGCATTGTCGGTGCGGCGGCGTTTGTGAAGGCGAAAGCGGAAATGCCTGCCAACCATTTGATTATTGGCAGCCCGGCCAAAGCGATTCGTGAGCTGAGTGAACAGGAAATAGCGTGGAAGATGCAGGGCACGCGGGAATACCAGGTGCTGGTGGAACGCTGCAAGCTGACAATGCATCAGGTTGAACCGCTGCGCGAGGCAGAACCCGGGCGGCAACGGCTAATATTTGATGAGAATTTGAGGCCGAAGTCGGCGGGGTGAGTGGGCTTGAGGTTATCGTGTTAACGTCTGTCTGCGACCTGAGACAGACGTGGCTAACGGGCTGATTAAGCGAACAGGTACGAGTATTTTTGTCGCCGGGTTCAATAATGGTAGCTGGTCAGGGGCGCGAATTGAAATATGATAGGGGGCTAAACGTTAGCTGACAAAACGAGAGGGATTTCGTCATATGGAAAAGAAAATCTTCATACTGATTGCTCTGGCCGGTTTAGCTGCGGGTTGTGCGCCGTTACATCCTTCCGGGTGCCATAAAACCACGGCAACGGGCAGTTGCGGTTCTGGCCGCTGGGACGATCAGGATGAGTGGGGCGCTCAGGCCCGGGCAATCAAAGCGGCTATTAATGCCAAACTTGTTGCACCACAAAGCTGGAAAGGGAAAAAATGCAGATTGCATATCGAGTTTGCTCAGGATGGCACTGCTTCAAATATTTCGACCAGTGATGGTAATAAAGCATATTGTGAAGCGTTAAAATCCGCTGCTCAGAAAGCCACATTCCCCGCCTTTACCCATCCGGAGGTATATGGAGATTTCCAAAAATCGCGCTTTGATATGCTCGGCTAGTTCATCACCTCCACGTGGCTAAGCGACAGGCAGCGGGTTCTTCCCGCCATTTATATTGCGTATAATGCGGTGTCGATACAATTCTGATAATTGCTGTGACTAATAATATGAATCTCAATCGCTTTTGTTATCTGCTACTGATCTTCGCGGCATTCGGGAGCCTTTTTACGTCGTATCCCTTTGTCACGTGGCTTCTGCTTGTCAACGTACTGACACTGACGATTTACGGCATAGACAAAATGGCGGCGCGTAAGGCCTGGCGCAGGGTGCCAGAATCTACTTTGCTGGTGTTTGGATTGATGGGGGGGTGGCCGGGGGCGATTGTGGGTCAACAGCTCTTTCGCCATAAAACACAAAAGCAACCATTTAAAACATATTTCATCATCAGCGTGGTATTGAGTCTCTCAGTGATGGTGGCGGTTTATCAGTACTCTCCATTTTTCCCTTCCTGAACAGGTAATACCCCTAAAGAAAGTGCATGGTTAGCCGATATTGGTGAAGCTTTACTCTGTTCTGGGGTAAAGCCACATCACTAAGATCGAACATATCAATAAGGATGAATAATGAACGACACCTCTTTTAAATGGACGTGTATTACATGTGACAAGGAGATCCCGCAGCATCTTGAATATTGTGCTGAGTGTGAGGAAAAACGATATCGTAAAATAGGCGGTTTGTTATATCTGCCACTGATCAATATACTGTTTATCGCTTACTCTTACTTCAACTCTCTGGCAGTAACTTTAAGTGCTGGCATGGGAACGTTAGGTCGTCTTCCGATCTCCCAGACTATCTATCTCTTTATTGCTGCTGGGGTTAACTTAATTTTCCTGCTCTTTGTCATTTATATTGTTTCTCTGTTTTTACGTAAAAAGAAAGAGTTACCCCTGGCTTATTGTGCATTGCTTGTTTCGAGTATCACTCTTATGCTAATTGATCGGGTAGCCACTTCTTACATATTCCCGCAACTCACCCTGGACTTTGCTCAGGTGATGCCTGTTATTACATATGTGATTTACGCTTGTATATGGATTCCGTACTTCCGCACCTCCGTACGGGTTAAAAAGACGTTCATTTGGTAGGTGAACCAGGCAGTCAGTAAACGATATTAAAGGATTTTTGGTGGATTTGATTCCCGGTATTGAACAAGCTGAATCTGTTGAAGTCTCAGATTGTCAGGGCTGCAACTGCAGCCCTGCGCCTGGAGCGGACATTACAAAAGTGAAAGAAGGAATATCTCATTCGAGATAACCAGGGCAGCAATTATTCGGTAGCATTCCGCTTATCTGTGATTTCTGTCAAGGTTTGTTGATTTTTTTTATTGACAGCCTGTCTCTTAAAAATTAGCGGAAGAAAATGAGTGCCACCATCAATCCCGCAACTAAAACAGCACAGTAGAAAAAGATGTTCCCTGTGTATTCAGAAAGTGCGTTTAGGTGCTCTTGACCTTGTTTATTTAGTATTTGAATGGCGTCTTTTTCATTATCTGCTTCTATTGTATAAGGATATCTAGTAAATCCTTTATGTTTCAGTTCATTAGAAATATGTCTCGTCAATAGATTCTTAGCGATTACTTTGGACTCATCACCTTTAATGAAGATTACATAGTTATTCACATCTATTTCCTCTACATGAAAAAATACCTAAGGAAGGTGCGAATAAGCAGGTCATTTCTTCCCAAGCTGACTCGCTGATTAAAATTTCGCGGATCTGGGCCGATTTTTTTCCCGCAAACACATCGAATCAGCCTATTTAGGCTATTTTTTCCAC
>NZ_JBIMRC010000038.1:0-14230 GCF_043945575.1 Enterobacter cloacae complex sp. 2024EL-00214
GGTCTGACGGCGCTTAGTGCTGAATTCACTATCGGCGAAGGTGAGTTGATGGCTCATGATGTCCCTCTGGGATGCGCTCCGGATGAATATGATGATCTCATATCAGGAACTTGTTCGCACCTTCCCTTATGGAACTGAGATAGCCTTTTAATGATTAGCAGCATATCTGTTTTAATTTGTATCATAACTAATGGGGAATTATTGCCGTGAATGAATTCAATAACGCACTCCAGACGATACTGGAAAATGGGTCTATGTCATATGGCCAGGCTGCTATTTATGCCGGTGGTGCAATTTGCGTTGCGGCCCTTTTTTCGGCGATACTCAGAAGTGGACTACTGGTAATTTTGGGAATTGTCTCAGGCTTTTATCTGTTCAGTCTCAACACTCCAGACAGTACACTGGCGTATACTGCTGCTGCCTCAGACCGTCTCATCGAGCAGGTTAAAGCTGTCGGTGGATGCGCCACTAGACACATTGAGGATGCGCAAACTCTGGGTATCATCATAAAAAATGGCGATGTTATCGAGATAGCAAAGCAGTGCGGTATTATAAAATAATAACCGTAGCATATTATGATTGATGAATGCCTGAATGGTAATCTGCTCGCGGATTACCATTATTTTTTGAGATGTCTTATAGAACTTATCTAAAATTACATACGACTGTCATGACAGTATAAGGTCTTTATGAAAAACGTCGTCAAAACTTTACTACCCTCAGTGAACACTGGTGATCAAGACGAAAGCGTAAAATCGGATACGCTGACTGGCACTACTAAACCCTGCGACCACGGACTGGTTCATAATCATCTTTTAGGGCAGGAGGCCTGTTACTATGCCAAACACTAACGACTCGCTGACAGGACTCAACGTCGAGCTCGTTGGTGCATCGAAACAAGAGTTTACTCTCCTCACTGAAAACCATCTGATGCGCCGCATCATAGTGGCTTTATCTGAGTTAATGCGTAACGCGGAAGGCGTGATGATTGATTCTCATGTTTACCCGTGGGATCAAGTTCTCCCTGCTGCGATGGACATTCCATCATCCAACGCTTCTGATGAAGAGATACAGAACTGGATGATCAGTGCCTGTAAGGAGTGGCAGTGCGAATACAATCGCCGGGTTCAGTCGTTTACCGCATCAGAAGTAAAAAGCAAAAGCGACACCGAGAACGATAACCTATTCCTGCTGAATATCACCAACCTAGCCCATATGCTGATTGACCGGTTACTGCCGTTTGTCAGTATCGAGGAGATTAATCATGAGGATCCAGATTTACTCCCCCAAGTTATTGATATCGTGAATTATATGGTTGGTGTTATAAATGGTACAACCAGCACACAACAAGTCAGACAAGAATTGTTTACTGCCGGTGCTGATGACGCAGTATTTGCACTCAAACTAAAGCACAAAGAGCTAACCAGCCGGGGTGAAGATGCTGGATGGCTTGAAGAGGCAATGAAGATAATCGAAGAAAACAAACGCCAATCCATCGACTTTATGCAGCGCAGCTAATCGTTCCCATAATAAAAGGGTAATGCTATGAGTAAACATCTGTACTGTATTAAGGGTGTTTTAAAACCCAGGAAATTTTCTGTAAGTCTGATAAGAAATAAACTTAGCTCATTTGGTTTAAGGGGAAGTACTCTTCGTAGCGAAACCGCTCGCATTCTTGCCGGGCCAATAGATGGTATTAAGGGTACGTATCCCTTCGGCTGGTCAGAAGAACATTTTGACCGCAGGATGAAACGCATATTCATTCGCGCCGGTAATGCTTCCAGACTTTCTGATAATCGTCCATTTGCATTAAAACGACGCAGCGCTTTAACTATCAGTAAAAAGTATCTTTCTGTGTAACCACCAGCAGACGAGTTTTACTCGTCTGCCTGGCCCCATGCCTCTAATCTTCGCACCCGAAATGAAGTTGCCTGGAGTTCTCCTGATGAAGTTAACTCAAATGAAACTGTAAGATCGTTTTTGTTCCGGTACTTCCATACATAGCCATTTTGCTGCAATGTTTTGAGTGACTTACGTAGGTTGGGCTCAGCTACATCCTGGCTGTCTGGAACAGAGTTAATAAACCCCAGCAACCTGGTGAATGGCACTATCGCAGTGCCTTTTTCTTTGCACAAAAGAAGAAGTACCAACGCATCCTTCTGAATACGGGAAAAGCGCTCCAGGCGATGTTCAGTACCATCTCCCTGCATATTGGCATTGTTCATAATCAACCTAATCATATGGGATATGATTAAGGTTAAAAAACACCCCCCGTTTTGTCACCCTTTTTTTTTCTTACTCACCACTTAAAGCAGTAAGCTCAGTTCGATAAATCTGAATTAAATAAGGCGAGGTTATATGAAAACGAAATTATTGCTGGCGCTAATTGCGGGATCGACTTTCTGCATCAATATTGCTGAAGCCAATATTCCTCTTAGAGCAGATGGAAGTCCGGCAGCGGGGCAGACACCAACTCAGTTCATTCAGCTTAAAAATGAATGTCCTGAATGCGTCATGGTCGCAACTGATGTAGTAAAGATGCGTAGCGATAGCTGTAAACAGCAGGCATCCATCGATTCTACAATCCTACAGGATCCTGTTTACGCATATCTCAACAGTATCCGTCTGGTAGTTGCCGGGAATGGTGGTTATGCAAGTCCAATCTATACATCCGCCCGTCAGGTCGTAGCGTCAAACATCAATTGCAGTGATGCAAACGACTGGGTAGCGAGAAGTAAAACGGTAATGGATAACACCTTCAAAACGCCGTAAACAATCCCTGAATATTTCGTTGCAGTAATGCTATCCCGTAGTATGACGTTAAAGGCGGAGCTTTGAATCGGGAAAAAATAACTACTGCACTTAGAGGTATTTATATGGGTCGTCACTTTACTGGTCTGATTGATAGTTCGCAGCAAAATTTTACAATGCCAATCCGTCCGTATGGACGGAGCCGCATGGCTGCAAAATTAAAAGGAATCTCCCGATTGAAAAAATCTGAAAAGCATGACGATGAATATCCTGATGAACTCTGGAAATTTATGAGTCCTTCAGAGAAAGCTAAATTTCTGGTCGCGGATGTATTTTCACGCAGTAGTAAAGACTCTTCCGCCATTCAACCGGGAGAACATAAGCAAAAGGAGCATGATAATGAGCACTGATAATTTACTAGCAGAACTCACTTCAAAAACAGGCCTGACAGAAACGGAACTTAATCGGCAGGCATTGATTATCGGTTTGATGGCATTGTGCCACCCGGATGCTATTGCCGGTGATTTGGTGAGCGCGGCACTTACGGGGTCATACTCAGATAGTACTGATAAACTACTTACCCGTGGTGATAACGCATCAGACAGTGTGTTGATGTCCATGCGTATCTTACTTCACCGGTTGAGTAAGTATGAAGGGTCTGATGGCAAAGTAGGTCAGATCAATAAAATGATGCACCGACTCGGCTACTTTAAGGCATCCGATGTGTTACGCGAGGCTCAATAAAGAGGCTCAATTTATGTTCACCATGACGAATTTCGCGTCCAATATTCTTGACATGGTTTTTCTATCAGAAATGGAAGGGGAACTCATTTATATAAAAGCGCTTAGCGGCGTTACTGGTTACGTTCCTCAGATCCATCTTTTCCGCCTCCAGCTTATCGCATTTGATATAGGTTGGTACTACGAGTACAGATTGAATTCAGGCAACCTCATTATAAAGGAAATTGTTGAGGCCATCACATCTCTTGGATGTGCTTTAAATGAATACCAATGGCAGTTCGCGTTTGAATTAGGTTATCGCCGTCACCACAAATAAACTTCATTTTTTCATAATTTGCTATTCGTCACTTGATTGACCGGGGGTACGATTAATTTAACACGGATAATTATGGGAGACAGTAAAATGACAGACGCATCTACAATAGACGCAGTTCAACCAAAGGCAAGACGCTTATCATTTAAAGAGCTTCCAGGGTTTGATATTTCTGCTGAAGCACTTCTCAAAATTATCGAAATGCCGTGTATGGTTATTCGCCGGTCTCCTGCAATGAAAGTACTGGAGATGATCACGCTGCGGTTACGTGGGGATTGTCTTTCTGCCCTTGGCATTGACTTAAACTCTGCCCAAATTACCAGTAAAGGGACGGTATCGGGGGGCAATGGTGATATGGACGTATCAGTACCTGCAACACAACTCTTTTCTTTAATCCGCAACATGCGCGGCGAAGATGAAATTAACGTCCGCTTCCATGCGGCAAAAAACCATCTTGTCATTCGCACCGACAAAAACTCCTATAACATCCCGGTTTGCTTAGACCATATACCCGAAATTCAGGCTGAGACGCTGGAACATAATTACAGCGTTTACTTTCCAACGCAGATGCTGAGTCAGATTATCAAGCGTGTCAGCCACGCTGCGGCTCAGAACGATGTCCGCTTTTATATGAATGGGGTCTACCTCGGTATCGATAATGGCCAATTTATTGCTGTAGCCACTGATGGACATCGTATGGCCGTCAGTTCTCATGATATCGACTTCAGCGATGACGTGGGCGATGAGATTCAATCTCCGACAGCTCCTACCTCTATCAGTAACACGAATGCAGGTGTGATTTTACCCAACGGGGTTTTCCCCGTGCTCCATAAAATCCTGAGCGGTAGCCAGGGTCAATTCAAAATTGACTACAGCAACCGTAACCTGACATTTACGCTCGGAAGCCATACAGTCATTTCAAATCTTGTCGATGGCCGTTACCCGGACTGGAAGCGCGTGGCCAGCACGGTAGCCAAAAATACTGAACTGTTTAAGGTTGATCCTTCTGAACTCACCACCGCACTAAAACGCGCAACCCCATTGCTTAAAGAGGGCTCGCCAAACAACACCAGTGTTTGTGTGATGTCATTCAAAGACAACGCCCTACAGCTTAAGTCGCCCGGCTCAAATGCAATCAGTTGCAAAGAGGTGATGGACATTGCGAAAGAGGCAGGCGAGCCCGAAACAATTGTTGATATCGGTATGAATGCCGATTACCTCCTGGAATCACTGGCAAGCCTGGGGGCGTGTTCGGAAGAAGGAGAAGCCGCACAGATTGCTTTGCGTGATACAACGACCGGCATATTGATTTCAGTAAACAAAAACAATTACGACATCATCATGCCTGTCCGTGTCTGACAAAACGCTCTCGTTTTGTCGGCCTTTTCGAAATAGCCAATTTCATGGGCGTGATAACGTTAAAACAAGCTTCCTGACGGGATGGCTATATGCCATCTCGCTCCCATTGGTCGCGATCACTGCGTCCTAATATTCTGGAGCCAGAATGAAATGAAAAGCGTTCTGAAGTGGGTAGGAGCCAAACACAACATTATGGCAAGTCTTAAGCATGTACTACCGAAAGGTGGTCGGCTTATTGAGCCCTTTGGCGGTTCAGGCGCTGTAATGATGAATACGAATTACCCAGAATACATTTTGGCCGATATTAATAGCGACCTGATCGATACATACCAGAGTATTTTTAAGTCGCCTGAAAAGGTACTTTCTGAGCTTAAACGCCTTTACTGTCTCGGGCGTTCTGAGGACGCCTATTATGAGCTGCGAAGCCAGTTCAATAATCATGATAGTGCAAGTGACACTCAAGCTGCTCTGTTTATCTATCTGAATAGGTTTGGCCATCGCGGACTATGCCGATACAACCGGAAAGGCATCTTTAACGTCCCCTGGGGTTATTACGCCAACCCCTATCTCCCAGAGACAGAGTTATACGCAATGGCTGAGAAAATGTCCTCAGCAACTTTACTTTGCGCCAGCTTCCAGACCACGCTATCAATGGCCCGCCCGGGTGATGTGGTGTATTGCGACCCACCATATGTTAATCCCGGCAGATTCACGGCTTACCATGCCAGCGGTTTTACACCCGCTATGCAGATTGAGCTTACCAAACTGCTCCAGTTGCTGCCTGAACGCGGGGTTCATGTCATCGCATCATGCCACGATGCGCCTGATATTCGTGAGCTTTATCAAGCCTTCGCTATTCATGGTGTGACTGCCCGGAGAAGCATATTTAAAGGCAGCGGGGATGGGAAAAAAGCTTCAGAAATCTTCGCGGTCAAATTAGCGGATAACTCGAAAAAGGGAGCTGCGGCATGAAACGCTTCCATTGTTCTGAAAAGCTGCATAACCCAGAGACTGAGAAATTTTGTCAGGATATCGCCGAACAATATCGGACAGCACCTGATATTGCCGTGGCGCAGTTTAAACAAGTGCTGAGCTCTAAGCCTCTAACTTACTGGGAGTGTGTCGTGATCCGCGAGCGTGTCTCTGACCTTATTAAAATTAATCAAGCAACAGCTGAGGGCCACGATGAGCCAATTTAAACCCAAAAGCCTTGTAGTCTACCGCATCCAAAAAGCTCTGGAATTAGACAAGCTGGATGAACAGTTAAGTGAGTTGAAATACACTCCCTGCGGGCCTAATGATATGGCACGGTCAGGATGGATCCCGCCATTGGGTGAAGATGTCGAGCTGTTAAAGCATGAGTCGAATAATCTCATTCTTCTGACTGTTAAGCACGAATCGAAAATACTTCCTCCCGCGACCATCAAAGAAATTGTGCGAACCCGGGTTCAGAAACTGGAGAAAGAGCAAAACCGCAGGCTAAAGAAAATGGAGATCCAGGCCGTCAACGATGCCGTGCTCGCTGAGCTCATACCAAAGGCTTTCAGCAAATACAGCACTACAAACATTTGGGTGGATACTAAATCACGTCTACTGCTTGTTGAGACCACCAGCCATAAAAAAGCAGATGATGTAACAGCTTTGCTACGTAAAACTATTGGCTCACTTCCAATTATCCCATTCACGCTGGAAACGCCGGTAGAACTGACGTTAACAGAGTGGGTCAAAACAGGAAGTCTGCCGCCTGGCCTAGCTTTATGCGACGAAGCCACGCTCAAAGATGTGCTCGAAAACGGGGGGGTCGTTACAACAAAACGCCAGGATTTGATATGTGATGAGATCGCTCATCACATCGAGGCCGGAAAGCTTGTGACAAAGGTTGCACTGGGCTGGATGAACCAGATGTTTTTCATCCTGAATGACAATTTCATCTTTTCACGACTGACCTTTACGGAAGAACTTATTGAACAGAACGATGACATTTCGCCAGAAGATCACGCCCAAAGATTTGATGCCGATTTCGTTTTGTTTACCTCTGTTGTTATGGAGGTTCTGGACACAATGATAAAAGCCCTCGGGGGTGAAAGCCCAGGACTCATCACAACGCCGTCAGACGAACAACAAGGTGTCGCGGCAGAAGCCAAACAACCAGAAAAAACCTTCCATTAAAGGGCTGAGAGATGATTACAGCTACAGAACTCCAAGAGTTATCACGCCAGGTTGAAAATGCTAACATTGCCCGAGCCCTGGCAGTTAAAGAGTTGGTTAAAGAGACAAGAGATCGTCAGTTTTCATTGTGGGCGCTATTTATTGGTCTCTTCAGAGAGACACCGGCGCGAAAAAAGCTGAACGAATGTGAATTGCATCTTAACCTGCTGCTGCCAAAATGCAGGAGCATCTTTCTTCAATACGTAGTTATGTCCTCGTTGGAAGAAATTTCGAAATCACCAGATTGTGAGATTTATCAGCATCTAGTCAACTGCTGGAAAGAAGCTCAGATAAAATATAACGAGTCAGGCAGACGACTCAAACTTGCAGAAAATGCCCGTGAACTATTAAAAACAGCAAAGGATGAATGTAATAGTGCTTCCACAACTGAATTTCTGGATATGGTTACTACCAGTAAAGCAATATCCATACTTTCAGCAATAGACACATCCTCTGCGAGTAGTTCGTTAAAGAGAGCTATGGGTGCGCTTAAGCGATTAGCAGATGAAATGCCTGCCCGGCAATCACCTATTGATTCAAATTTACCAGATGACACGCTTGATCTGTTTGTCGATCTGACTATAAATCCTGTTATCGATATTCTCTCCTGGTTAAATATTGAAAAGCTGGATAATGCCGAAGTGCAGTGCAGCAAAGCCTTAAAGAAACTTCAGACGTTATTAGGACAACTGGGTGCTGAGCATGATTTGAGAACTAAGGATTATCAATCTCAATTAGATACGCTTAAGAGAATTGAACAACCATACATCAAAAAGGTGATGCGGCATATACCCGAAAATATGAAGTTCAAGGAGCCTGAGTATCTCCAGACTATAGGAATGAACCCATGACTCTAAAATATATAATCGCTCTCGCAATATTTCTGACATTTGTGTGCTTTGCAGCTTTCATACTTATCTACGCGAGTCGAACAAAACGAGAACAACAACAAACTCAGCAACCTTTGGACGAGCATGATCAGCAGGCAGATATTAATGCCGATGCCGACGAGAACGCCGCACTTGATGGGTTGAGCGAGTACTTCATCAAAAAAAATTCGATATTGCCAAAAGTCCTGATGGATCTTTATGTGCGCTTGAGTGCGGTGTTCAATGGTCAGTACATTATCGCACCCCAGGTGCTTGCCCGGGACTTAGTAGAGCTGGAGCTCGAAGATGAACCGGTTGCCCCGGTTGACGTACTTCAGGCGCAACAGTACGCAGATGAATTCGTGTTCGATTTTGTTCTCTCCGATGCGCATACCGGGGAACTAGTGCTAGCAATGATCAATGAAGATGCTATCAGCGCTCAGCCTGAAGGAGAGTTCATTATTGCCCTTTTTAAAAGAACTCACATTCCTGTCTTTCGCTATGAAACGTTGTCAGGCTTGGACGATAACGCCCTGGCAGTCAACATCGCTGAATCAATAGACGATGGCCGATTCTCTTAGTTCCACAAGGAATTTATTATGTCTCTGTCAAAAAAACAAAGAATAGTACTGAGGGCTAAATTTGGTGGTCGATGTGCATATTGTGGCGAGGTACTGAAAGAAAAAGGTTGGCACGCTGATCACGTAGAACCTGTGCTAAGGAAATCCGTCCAGGATATGCAAGCTGCGGCCAGAGGGAAATTTAAGCTTAAGGCTACCGGTGAAGTGTTTAATGAAAGTGCCAACTGCTTAGAAAATCTTTTCCCAGCCTGTGCGCCCTGCAATCTGCTCAAAACAACATATTCACTGGAAATGTTCCGCAAACAAATAAGTTTACAGGTTGAAAGGGCACGGAAGAGTAGTATGAATTTCAGAACGGCAGAAAGATTCGGCCAGATAAGCATT
This sequence comes from Enterobacter cloacae complex sp. 2024EL-00214, assembly GCF_043945575.1. Classification (NCBI taxonomy): domain Bacteria; kingdom Pseudomonadati; phylum Pseudomonadota; class Gammaproteobacteria; order Enterobacterales; family Enterobacteriaceae; genus Enterobacter; species Enterobacter cloacae complex sp. 2024EL-00214. The sequence goes on from NZ_JBIMRC010000038.1 coordinate 9,207, forward strand.
GTAGAGAAACCCATTGTTTTCTGGTTTGAACAGTATTCAGAGAAAAATGGTGCTATCAAATAAACGACTAATTTAACATTATCATGGCGCGTATCGCGCACTGCTTCGTCAAATATTCAGCCGTGATAATATTGTTTAGTAGGCCCATTACGGAGCGTATATGACTAATCATACAAACTGGACTGGAGACCTGACCGAAGGCGCAACTATATTTGTAGCCACACCAGATGGCCAGCTCAGCAAATGTAGAGTCGAGTCCGTTCGAGACCGACATTTCTCGGTCGAGGGTATTGAACGTGAATTCGATAAGTTGAATGCCTGCTCAGTTGATGGGTTACTACACTCTTACCCCGACGATTTCGAGTCGAGGGAGTTATTTGGTCTGTGCCAGCAAAAAAACAGGCTCAAGTCTCTGCAAATTGATTCATTATCGTTACAGCAAGTCCAGTACATGCTGGCTGGCCTGGAACTTGCCAGGAAGAGATATGGATACCAGTACCGAGGCAGCAAAGCCGTAGATACCAATCAGAAGGGTAGACTGGCCATGAGCATTGATGATTCGCTTCACCCAATTCAGATCGCTTATATACTGGCAGGTTTAAAATTATCTCTCCTTCAAACAGAGGTGAACCATGACTGCTAACCAACGTAAACGTCCTTCGCGTAACAATCGAGCTGTCCAGTTAACGTCCGAGCAGCTGGTAGAAGCGAAGACGCTTGACCTGAAAGCCCACCATTCGTTTAAAAACCTTATGGGTCTTGCTGCAATCAGTGTCGTGGTGTTTGTCTGTCTTGGCTCCTTGATCCATAAACAACGCTCAGTAATGAACGAATGGGACCTGGGTGAAGTGATCAGAGGCGTTGATTTGAAAGCCGGAACCCTCGCAAAAAACAACTTTTTCATCACCAACAAAGGGCAGTTTGAAGCAAGTGGCGTTACAGTGTCACTTACGGGTACAAAACTGAAATTACAGCAGCATCAGGACGGAAAATATTACGTTTGTAATTCTGCAACAGGTGATTGTGTTCTGGTATCCGATGTACAAGCTGAAAAAATTCGTGACCAGCTGTAGCGAGGGGAAAATATCGGTTACTGTCACCGGTAACCGAAGGAACCTTCGTATATGTCACGACAAGAAGCCGCAACGCAGTTATTTATGTCTGCACCACCAGCAAGTATTGATGTCGTTATTGAGCAGCTGGAAAGGGACGCTCAAGCAGCCGGTATCGATATCCATACAATCTCTGTAATGGCCAGCCTGTTACGTGATCGAATAGAAGCATACAGTGACGTGCTTAAAATCGAGCCTGAGCGGGTGATACACGCACTTGAGGTACTGCGAGGTACGGAAGTGCCGTGGGCTTTTTACACTCCGTCCAGGCTACCTGAGCTTGAAGATGTTCATTGCTGGGAAACTCCTCACGATTTTGACCAAGACCTAGGTGAACACCAGCTGCGGCGCTATATTTGCCCTAAATGCGAGCATGAATCAACCGACCCAATGCGCTGCACGGCTGGCCATGCTCCTGGAGTTAACCAGTATCCTGAAAGCTGTGATGCCACTATCTGGAATTCGCCCGATTCTTGGGATAGTATTAACCCTATAATAAAATTAATTATCAAATCTACGTTCCTGGCTGACCTGACTGTTCATACAATCTTCTATCCGAAAGGGTTGAAGCTTCCTGAAATTCAGGACGTTGAGTAGTCTGCTTCGGGCTCTGTGATCTGATAGTTATATATACCTCATTTAAGACCCCTTACTGGGGTCTCTTTTTTTGGACTTCCGCCGTGCTATGTACTTCACGGTATCCCCAAATATCCCGGCTTATGTAGTTCGTCGATTTGCTTCGTCACCTGCCATACCTGTCTCATAATTTCTCTATTTGGAGAAATCTGATGAACCTACCGACAGCTGTATTAGCGAATAACGATGAAAATGAATCAGACGTCCTCAGCCTTTATGCTAATCCCGTAGACAGTCAAAGTGGCCTCATTGAACATGACGGCTTTCAAAAACTAAATGCCATGCGCGATCTGCTGGTGGAATACAACACAACACTGAAGCACATGCAGGCCATGTATGATGCAGTGATGCGGAACCGGCATGATGAAGCATGGCGCATGTTCTGTGATTCTTGTGACAATTCCATCAAATATACGCTGGCTGTAGAAAATTTGTTCTGTATAGAACGGGCCCGCTGTGCTCTCGATGAAAAGTACTGGCAAAAGCTGCTCGATCTGACCGGCGTAAAACCATTTATGCCCACCGAAAGATACGATGACTGGAACGAAGGATTGAGGGCATGGCGAAAATCATCAGAATCAAATTTTGAGAAGCTTAAGCCTGTACCCTTCAACGAAGAAAGTATCTTTTCTACCGCATTCGCATTGAATGAAGAGAAAAAAGACTACTTCGCCCAGATGGTTCATGGTGTGTTTGAAAAGCTCTCCGCTCTGCATAAGACTAACCGTGCCCAGGGCTTCAGCAACAAACTCATCATAGCCAGCTGCTTACCAAGTAGAGATAACCGCAGATCCTATGACTATCTCAACTATTTTAATGACCTTCGTAAGGTTATTGGACTGATGTATGGACGAAGCGGTGCTGAGGATGTGAATTCGGCTGCGGTCAAAGAGTACATGATGAGTAACCCTGGCGAATGGGTAAGTATTGATAACGATAGTCTTAAAGTGAAGGGGTTTATTAACGGCAATGTGCATATCCTGATTGAGGAGGAAACTTGTGACAATCTCAATCTGGTACTATCCCATTTAATGCCAGGCTGCATTCCTCTCGATCGCCGATACACCACCGGCCATAACTCCGCAAGAACTGTAAAAACCAATGAATATCGGTCGCAGTTGATATCATTCTCTGCTGTTAACTCCTTAATATCATATGCCACTGACCATTTGAACGCGGGCAAACACCTGTCACCGGGGCCGCACACTTTTATCCTGCGGGACAACCAGTCTGTTAGTGAGAAAAAAGAACTGGTGAACATATGGGAGTCATTGGGTGCTGTCAGAAGATATAGAGAAGTATATGACTTTGACTTTAGCCCCGTTGAAGCATTCAAACTTCTGGCATTACATGGTTCTATACCTGACCGCTATACGCACCAGTTCTATGCAACGGTCGGAGAACTCCAGAAACGAGCAATTGATGAATGTATGGTGGCTTCAGGTATGCGTTTGCTGGAACCGAATATCGGTCTTGGTGCGCTACTGAAAGGGTTACCAGAGGGGGTGGATGTTACTGGTTTTGATATACACCCCGCAGCTGTTGCAATTACTGGCCTGCGCTGGAACGTCACCCTTAATGATTTTCTATTGGTCAAGCCTGAAAATACCGGCTTGTTTGAAAGAATTCTGATGAATCCTCCATTTAGTGACTCACGCTGGATTGCACATTTTCAACATGCGATGAGATTCCTGAAACCGGGAGGACGCTTGATAGCAATACTGCCAGGGAGCGCAAAGGAGCATCTTTTAACCCGAGAAGCTGGGCCCGGTTACGACATCAATATTCTGGGTTGCTATGACAACGCCTTTGAAGGAACCGCAGAATCCATAAAACTTTTCTCCGTTGATGCCCATGAATAGTGGGGAAAGGAAGAGCTGGTCGAGTTAATTTCGTCACCCGTAACTGAACAGAAAAAATGAGATAGAGAAAAAGCCGTCAGTTTGTCGATGTTAAATGCTATTCAAATTTTTCAACATGCGACAATTGAGCCAACTACATGAAGAGGAAACACAATGTCAGCATTTCTCATCAATAAATTATCTTTCGAAGATACCAAACAAATAATGTTGTCCTCCATGAAAACAATGGCATCTCTTCATGGTATTTTGGCAATATTCTTGCCGATAATTGCTGGTGGTGGACTCCTGACACTCATCATGAAAAATGTGACAATGGAGGGGCTTGCATTTTTTATCTTACAGCCAGTTGTACTCACCCTCTACCTTACGGCTATCTTATGCCGATATCAAAGCTCAGAGCTAAGATTGAATATCTGGGAAGAACTACGCAACTTTATCGTTGTGTTAGTTTATGCATTATTCCTGACCGTACTAATGATCGTAATATTGTGGTTAGTCAAATTTATGATTGCTTCAGCGGTTGCGGGTGAAACCAACCATGTTGAATATAAACAACCAACATTAACAAGCATTAGTCTGGCTTACTCCAACCTAATAGTGTATTTCAATATGTACGCCCTTGCCACTTTGAGCGTATTTATCGCTACGCCAATGCTCGTTTTATTCATACCAACAGTTACGCGGTGTAAAGGTTCTCTGCTGAAAAGTATACCAGTCATTTGTAAAAGTACTTTTATGAATATTGGGCCGTTGTTCGCATTTTCAGCTATCTCTGGTGTTGTTTTACTTTCGTGGTCATACTTTTCGCTCAGGTATGAATGGTTAATCCCGGCAGCAACTATACCTCTGGCCTACTTATCAATATTGAATTACCAGCTGTCTGAAGCAGCATTGCCTCGTAACCAATAAAAAGGAAACCTGTGATGAGAAAAATAATATTAAATGCGGTTGTTTGTTTATTTGCAATTAATGCATCAAGTTTCGCAATATCAGCGGAAAGCTCTCCATCTCGTGACGAACTGAATGACGTGATGAAAGTTCATGCTTCCGAGATTGCTGCTGTTATCGCATGTAAAGACTACCTCGAAAATGGCGAGGAACGTTTGACTGAAGCGAAATCAAAAGCTGGCCGTGTACTGGGTAAGATGGTAGGCAATCAAGCCAAGGGTAGCGAGTATGCTAGTCGGATTCTGGTAACTGTTAACGAAGCTAAGCCAGATGAGCAACTGAAGGCTGAATTCGACAAGGTCAACCTTGACCACTCAGTCCGCGTTGCAAAATGCGCTCAGCTAGGGAAGGTGCGAACAAGTTCCTGATATGAGATCATCATATTCATCCGGAGCGCATCCCAGAGGGACATCATGAGCCATCAACTCACCTTCGCCGATAGTGAATTCAGCACTAAGCGCCGTCA
>NZ_JBIMRC010000039.1:0-14062 GCF_043945575.1 Enterobacter cloacae complex sp. 2024EL-00214
TAAATAGTGGTGCCCGGACTCGGAATCGAACCAAGGATTCGTTTCTATAGCAACGAAATCACCGAATAACAGTGAGTTACCTTTACGCTTCGATTCCGAATGTACCACTATTTTGTACCACCCTCAATGCCTTCTGCTCCTTCTTGATACTTTTAACGCGGTGTGGCCCACACATGATCAGGCTCCTTGTTTACCAGAGGGGCGACGGGGTATTCTTGCCAGTAATTTTACACTTTCGGTATCAGCCTAATGACCACTAATATTTCTTCTTTAGCCAGCCTTATCTGGTCCGTTGCCGACCTGCTGCGTGGTGATTTCAAGCAATCCCAGTATGGTCGCATCATCCTGCCATTTACTGTACTGCGTCGTCTTGAGTGTGTACTCGCTCCTACTAAGGCACAGATACTGGCAACAGTAGAAAACACAAAGGCGCTGCCAGATCTCGCGAGAGATAAATTACTGCTCAATGCGTCAGGTCAGGCGTTCTATAACACCTCGCCGCTGGAACTGAGCAAACTGGGCGAAAATCATGTGGGTGATAACCTGGACGCCTACGTGCGGGCTTTCTCGAAAGACGCCCGTGAGGTCTTCGAACATTTCAGCTTCGAAGCGAGCATTACCCTGCTGGAAGACGCGGACCTGCTGTATAAAGTTTCCCGTTCCTTTGCGACGGTAGACCTGTCACCTGAGGCGGTCGACAACTACCACATGGGCCTGGTGTTTGAAGAACTGATCCGTCGCTTTGCGGAAAGTTCGAATGAGACCGCCGGGGAGCACTTTACCCCACGTGATATTGTGCGTCTGACGACCTCTCTGGTGTTCTCTGGTGATGATGATGTCCTGGCAAAACCCGGTGTCGTTCGCTCCATCTATGACCCAACGGCGGGTACTGGCGGCTTCCTGTCCTGTGGGATGGAATACCTGCATGAACTGAACCCGGCAGCTCGTCTTGCCACCTTCGGTCAGGAGCTGAACCCGGAGTCCTATGCTATTTGTAAAGCCGATATGCTGATAAAGGGGCAGGACATCAGCAACATCAAGCTCGGTAACACGCTCTCCGATGACCAGCTTCGCTTTAACCGTTTCGACTACTGCCTGTCGAACCCACCATTCGGCGTGGACTGGAAGAAAGTAGAGAAGCAGGTGCGTGATGAAGCTGATAAAAAGGGCTTTAATGGGCGCTTCGGTCCAGGTCTGCCACGTGTATCTGATGGCTCTCTGCTGTTCCTGATGCACCTCATCTCGAAAATGCAGCAGCCCGGTACTGACAGTACTGGTTCCCGTATCGGTATCATCCTGAATGGCTCCCCGCTGTTTACCGGTGGTGCAGGGAGTGGCGAGAGTGAAATTCGTCGCTATATTCTGGAAAACGATTTGCTGGATGCCCTGGTCGCACTACCAACCGATATGTTCTACAACACGGGCATTGCGACCTATGTCTGGGTACTGTCGAACCACAAACCCGCAGAACGTAAAGGCAAAGTCCTGCTGATTAACGCCAGTGATATGCATTCACCGATGCGTAAGTCTTTAGGCAGTAAGCGTAAGTTTCTGAGCGATGAAGTACTGAAAGAGATTGTCAGTCTGTACAGCCGCTACGAAGAAAGCTCCATCGCCAAAATATTCCCGAGTACTGCTTTTGGTTATCGGCGTATTACAGTAGAACGACCGCTGAAACTGGCGTTCTATCCACATGACACGGAACGACTGGCGAACCTGCAAGCCGATAAGGCCTGGACGAAACTTGATGGCTCTTTACAGGTGGCTATCCTGGCAGCACTGGCGAGCTTCACTGATGACAAATTGCTCTCACGTGATAAGTTCAAGAAGCAACTCACCAAAGCGTTAGGTGATGTGAAGCTACCTGCTCCGGTATTCAAGTTACTGGTGAATCATCTGGCTGAACAGGATGATGCAGCCGAGGTGTGCAGGACTAAGGGTGAAGCGGAACCGAACCCGGAGCTGCGGGATAACGAGAACGTGCCGTTAGGGGAAGATATTCACGAGTACTTCAAACGTGAAGTACTGCCCCATGTACCGGACGCGTGGATTGATACCGGTAAGACGGACCCGCTGGATGGTCAGGTAGGGATTGTCGGCTATGAAATCCCGTTTAACCGCTACTTCTACCAGTACCAGCCACCTCGTGATTTAGCTGAGATTGATGCTGATCTGGATGAGGTTGCTCGTGAGATTATGCAATTGCTGGCGGAGGTGCATTCATGAGTACTATGGAACAAGTGGAAGTGGGGAAATACCATCCGTATACTGGGTATAAGGATTCGGGGGTTGAGTGGGTCGGTGATATGCCAGATCATTGGCAAACTAAGCCGGCCTTCGCTGCTGTAATGGAGCAATGCATAAAAAACAGTGATGGTGCAGAGTCGAATGTTCTCTCTCTTAGCTATGGAAATATCGTAGAGCGTGATGTTGAAAATAACTTTGGTTTGCTACCAGAATCATTCAATACATACCAAATTGTTAACCCAGGCGACATTGTCCTACGTCTCACAGATCTGCAAAATGATAAGCGTAGCCTGCGTGTTGCCCGCTCTACATTGCGAGGCATCATTACATCAGCATATTTGAAGCTGGTTTGTGGTGATGAACTTGATAACCGATATGCATATCGTCTTTTGCATTCGTACGATACAACAAAGGTGTTTTATGGGATGGGGGGGGGACTGCGTCAATCCATGAAATTTGAGGATTTTCGCCGCTTACCATTCTTGTTACCTCCAGCAGAAGAACAACGCACCATCGCCGCCTTCCTCGACTATGAAACCGCCCGTATCGACAAGCTGATTGCCCAGCATCAGCGACTGATTGAACTACTCAAAGAGAAGCGGCAGGCGGTGATTTCCCACGCTGTCACCAAAGGTCTGAACCCTGATGCACCGATGAAAGATTCCGGCGTAGAGTGGCTGGGGGAAGTACCGGAGCATTGGCTGGTATCGTCTTTGAAGTTCATTTATAAGAATCTTGATTACAAGCGAATACCACTTAGTGCTGAAGAACGGGGGTCAAAGCAAGGTGATTACCCCTACTATGGTGCGTCAGGAATTATTGACTCGATCGATGATTATTTGTTCTCTACTGATCATGTGTTAGTTGGGGAAGATGGTGCAAATCTTGTAATGCGTTCAACGCCCATAGCTTTTGTCGCTACAGGTCAGTACTGGGTGAATAATCATGCACATATACTGCGTATGAATGATGGTCTCAATAGCTACTGGGCTGCGGTTATTGAAAATTTGGACATATCCCCCTTTGTTACTGGTTCTGCTCAACCAAAACTCACAGCAGAAGCTCTTGGTAACTTAATCGTGGCATATCCGAAGACATTGCAAGAACGCATTGAGATACAAGAGTTTATTAATAGAGAAAAACCTAAATTTACTACTTTGATAGATAGAGCTGAACATCAGGTTCACCTCCTCAAAGAACGCCGCACCGCTCTAATTTCCGCTGCTGTTACAGGCAAGATTGACCTGCGTGGCTGGACTGCATCGACTCAGGAGGCAGCCGCATGAGCTGGATAAATTGCCATGCCAGGTTAGCAGCAGCCAGTACTGTCATTTTGTTGCAGCTATGGTTGGGATAATTAATGGATAGCAAAGCCCGTGAACGAGCCTTTCAGGACCATATTATTGCTGAGCTTGCCAGTACTGGATGGTTAATCGGTGATTCGGCCCATTACGATAAAGAACGAGCTCTTTACCCGGAAGACCTGATTGGTTTTGTCCACGAGAGCCAGCCTGATGGATGGCAGAAGTACTGTAAAACGTACAGTGAAAATCCTGAGCGCCATCTATTAGATGCCGCAGTACGTCAGCTAACCCGTTCCGAAGGTGGTACGCTGTGGCTACTACGAAATCAAATTGAGGATCGCGGGCATCGTCTGAAAGTAGCGAGCTTTAAACCAGATAATGATCTCAATCCAGAGTTACTGATGCGTTATCAGGTCAACCGCCTGCGTGTGGTACCTGAGCTGATTTACAGTCCTCATGGTTATGATGGGCGTATCGATCTCACGCTGTTCCTTAACGGTATCCCGGTTGCAACACTGGAACTTAAATCTTGTTTCAAGCAGTCCCTTGAAAACGCCAAGAAACAATATCGCTATGATCGCCAGCTTAAGACTTTGGGTAAAGTCGAGCCCCTGCTCAGTTTCCGTCGGGGAGCACTGGTTCACTTCGCAGTGAATCAGTTCGAAGTGGCGATGACGACCAAGCTCGCAGGGGAATCAACCTTCTTCCTCCCCTTCAATAAAGGAACCTCAGAAGGTGGGGCCGGTAATGACCAGCCAGAAGTCGGTTATGGTACTGAATACCTGTGGAAAGAAATCCTGCAACCGGATAACTTCCTGCGAATTCTGGCCCGTTATCTGCACCTCGAAGTCAAAATTGAAGAAGACCCACTCGGTAAGCAGCAGAAGAAAGAGACGATGATCTTTCCCCGCTACCATCAGTGGGCTGTGGTGCAAAAACTTCTTAGTACTGTTCAACTCGAAGGGCCGGGTCAGAAATACCTTATCCAGCATTCCGCAGGTTCTGGTAAGTCAAATTCCATTGCATGGCTAACTCATCAGCTCGCCTCGCTTAGTCAGGGCGGGGATAAACTGTTTGATTCGGTTATTGTGGTGACAGACCGTACCGTGCTGGACAGCCAGCTACAGGAGACGATTGGTCAGTTCGACCATGCATCCGGTGTCGTGAGCCGTATTAACCGTGATGAAGGGGACAGCAAGTCAGCACAACTGGCCGAAGCCCTGGCAAACGGTACGCCCATCATCATCGTGACCATCCAGACCTTCCCGTATGTCCTGAAAGCCATTCAGGAATCCACCACCCTCAAAAGCTCACGCTTTGCGGTCGTTGCCGATGAAGCTCACTCCAGTCAGAGTGGCAGCACGGCCAGACAGCTACGTGAAGTGCTGATGGCGGAGCAGATCGAAGAGGAAATGTCAGCAGAAGACATGATGAACCTGACGCTGGCGGCCCGTGGTGGCAGTAAGAACATCAGCTATTTTGCCTTCACGGCAACCCCAAAGGCTAAGACGCTGGAGCTGTTTGGTCGTCCTGATAAGCTGGATATGCCACTGAGTCAGGAGAACAAGCCGAAACCTTTCCATGTGTATTCCATGCGGCAGGCCATCGAAGAAGGCTTCATTCTCGATGTACTGAAGAACTACACCAATTATTCACTGGCCTATAAGCTCGCCATGCAGACCGAAACTGACAGCGAGGTGGATTCCAAAAAAGCCCGTACCCGTTTGTCTAAGTGGGTACGCCTGCATCCGCACAATATTGGGCAAAAAGTCGCGATCATCGTAGAGCATTTCCGCTCTAATGTGATGAGTCTACTGGCCGGTCAGGCCAAAGCGATGGTTGTCACCAGCAGCCGCCTTGAGGCCGTTCGTTACAAACTGGCCTTCGACAAGTACGTCAAAGAACAAGGTTACGGGGCCATACAGGCTATGGTGGCCTTCTCCGGTGAGATTGAAGAGGAGGGGCAGACCTTTAACGAGCGAAACATGAACCCTGATCTCAATGGTCGGGACATGCGGAAAGCATTCGATACCCAGGACTATCAGGTCATGCTGGTGGCGAACAAGTTTCAGACGGGATTTGACCAGCCGAAACTCTGTGCCATGTATGTCGATAAGAAGCTGACTGGCGTTGACTGTATTCAGACGCTTTCCCGACTGAACCGCACTTCTCCGGGTAAGGACAGTACTTTTGTCCTGGATTTTGTGAATGACCCTCAGGATGTACTGGAAGAGTTTCAGAAGTACTACGAGACGGCGAAACTTGAAACCGTGTCAGACCCCAATCTGGTATATGACCTGTTCCATAAACTCAAAGGGACGGGCATTTTTACCTGGAGTGAGGTCGAGTCATTCACTGATGCCTATTTCGATCATAAGCGTGGACCAGAGTCCTTAACCGGCTATATCAAACCCGCCGTAGACCGGTTCAGTAAACGCTACAAGATCGTCAGTGAAGCGATACGCGAATCCCGCAAGATACTCAAAGTCATTGAGCTGGAAGGTGGCTCAAAGACCGATAAGGTGAATGCTGAACGACGCGTAACCGAAGCCGCAGAAGCCAGAGCGGAACTCGATTTGTTCAAGAAGGACCTGAACAGCTACATCCGCTTCTACGAGTTCGTGTCGCAGATAACGCTATTTGATGATCAGGAGCTGGAACGCCTCTGTGTCTTCGCCCGTCACCTGCTACCGATGCTTCGTCAGGAAGTACTGGAAGAAGACGAAATAGACCTTTCAGCTGTGATCCTGAGTCATTACAGCCTCAGGGCTAAACGCACCCAGGACCTGAAACTGAAAGAAGATGCTCAGGGTTATGGTCTGGAAGGTGTATCGGCAGTGGGTAGTGCTAAAGCCCGTGAGGAAAAGAAAGACTTCCTCTCGCATATTCTGGAACAGCTTAACGATTTGTTCGGTACAGAAGTGACCGATGGTGACAAACTCGACTGGTTGCAGGGTATGGCGAGTAAAATTGCTGAGAACCAGCCGTTAATGGAGCAGGTACGCAACAATTCCCGTGATGCCATTATGTTAGGTGATTTCCCGAAAGCGGTCGATGCTGCTGTGATTGAGCGGATGGATACGCAGAACGGCATGTCGCTGGATTACCTTTCCCGACCGGACGCGGCTAACCGTATCCAGAGCCTGTTGCTGGACATACTGCTCAAGGGGCTGGGTGGACAATTATAGTGTGCCAGGGGGGCCGTAGGTTCCCCTTAACACGAAAGGTTGCTTTGACAAACTGAAATGCACTGAAACGAGCACGTCACGGAGGAGGAATACGGAAATTTTAGCCAAAGGTTACAGGAAAAGTTACAACGAAACCCTTACGTGGTGAGGCTTCCAGGTCATTCAAACGTTGTAACCTTTCAAACGCCATCCTAAGACATCTATAGAGGTAGTCTTACCATATATATTACGAATGGCTTTATTAAATAAATATTATATAGGGAGGCTATAGATTTCTACAGGCATGTCACTTGGGACGTTTGTACGGTTACAACGTTTATCCCTGACTGGCAGATTGGCACTACAGTGGGAAAGCGGCTGGCAAAAAAGGAGAATGACTCTCCTTTTGGGCTTTCAACTGGCTGCAATACGATGAACACTCGACACGCTAATCCCTAGCCGCTTCGCGACAGTCGCTTTGGCAATGCCTTGCGAGAGAAGGTACAGCACCTCGTCTCGTTTTTCCATGGCGGTTGGCTTGCGGCCTTTATAGACACCTTTAGCCTTCGCCAGGGCAATTCCCTCGGCCTGACGCTCAAGCATGATCTCCCGCTCGAACGTGGCGATGGCCCCTATCATGGTCAGCATCAGCTTGCCAGTCGGGGTGGCCGTGTCGATGCCAAGGTTCTGTATCTGTAACGTTACCCCTTTTGAATGAAGCAGATCTGTGATTTCCAGCAAGTGCCGGGTATTCCGGGCAAGTCGATCCAGCTTGGTTACTTTCAGGACGTCCCCGGAGCGGGCGAACTCAAGCATTGCCTGTAGCTGTGGCCTGTCCGTTTTACTGCCGCTGATTTTTTCCTGAAAAACTTTTTCGCACTCTGTCAGTGCCGTCAGTTGCTGCTCCAGCGACTGCCCCGTAGTCGAAACACGGGCGTATCCTATAATTGCCATGATGGCCTCCTGATAGGCTCAAAGACCCTGTAAGAGAAACGTATCAAATCCCGAAAACAAACCCGTGTGACAAGCATTGCCGGGGGTTCTCCGTTTGTCGCACGGGCATGGGCTATTTGTGTGGGGTTAACAGTACAAATCTTCGTCGGAGTAGCGGGCAGCCATTCCCCGGAAGAACACGGTGGCGAAGGTCGTGATTGCCATAATCAGAGCTTCGACGAGTAATGCTTTCCAGTTCATGGTTTCACCTCGTAGACATCTGCCCGGTAGTAGGCGATGAAGTTTCGCTGCCAGAGACTGAAAAGTTCTCCGTAGCGTCGAATATCGCTGCATCCGGTGAAAGGTTGAAACCCGATGCCCTGCCCGAAATCGAAATCCAGCGACTTCTCCAGTTCAGGCCACACACCGAAGTAAGCAAACTCGGTAACGTAGTCCAGCCTGTCACCAACCAGGCGGATTTCAACCGGGCGGTAGCCACCTTCCGGCGAATAATCCGGTGATCGGAAGTTAAGGATGCACTCTCCGGGCTTACGGTGCTTCTCCAGTATCGCGATGAAGCCCCGTTGTAGCGGCAGTATGCAGTTCATAGCCATCCCCTTTCGGCGAACGATACGGTTCGACCACCGCCAACGACGATGTGATCCAGCAAGCGGACTTCAATCAGTTCCATTGCGTCTTTAATACGCCCGGTAATGGCTCTGTCAGCTGCGGACGGCTCGGGATGACCTGATGGATGGTTATGAGAGCAGATGACCGCAGCGGCGTTCAGACGAAGCGCTAAGCGGGCTATTTCACGTGGATAGACACTGGTGGAAGCGATAGTCCCGTAGAACATTTCCTTGTACTGAAGAACCTGATTCTGGCTATCCAGAAAGATGACAGCAAAGACTTCCTGCTCACGGTCGCCAAGCTGTAGGGCGAGATAGCTTTCGGTTTCACGTGGTGAGCTCAGTGATTCGTTACGGTACAGCCGTTGAGTTAATAGCTCTCGGGCTTCATTGATGATGTCGTGCATAATTATCTCCTGTGGTTGTATGCACGTTTCTTGTACCGGAGGGGGGGCGGATAGTTGAATGCCGATTAGTGCCGATTCCTGTCGGGTGCTGCTGTGGGCGATTTCACTGATGGGACGCTGATAATGAGGAAACGGAGGGGCTTCAGTGCCGATTCTTAGTCATTTTTCATAAAGTCTACATGAGAGATCTCGTAGAAAAGTTTTACTAATATGCCTCAGAATCGGCACTCGCTGGGGTCTGCTTGCTGTTCTTATTGGTGCAGCGGGGAAAGCGGCGAAGCACCTTCTAGTAGGAATCGGCACGGGCCGGGTTTGCTGACAAATCTTTGCATTCCTCGATTTGCTGCAAGTAACAACCAAATCGACGAATCCATCATATCCCCTGTCCCGGCTGCTCTTTACAAGCGGTATTTCACCAGGGTAGTCTCTTTCTCGCGGTCCCATTGGATGGTCACACAGTGGCCGGGTACGCAACTGGACTGGCTGTGTCCGATATACAGCTTGGCATTAACCATGCAGTACAATTTCACTGAGCTTAACGCTCTCCCCATCGCAGACGTTTACACTAACGTTACTGGTCTTGGCACCAAACCCTGCGGCACTGACTGTGTCGAACCTGAAGATGAGAGCTGCCCGCTCTGTGGTCATAAGGGTTGTTTCCGCCTGCATACTGACACAAATCAGGCTCATTGTTATTCCTGTGGCGATCATTCAAGTGTAATCGACCTGGTGATGAAGCTTTGCGACCTCTCATCGCCAGTCGAGGCCGCCAGTGCTATCACAAAAATGGAGTTCGAACCGTACACATCGGTGGAGGTCGTCCCGACAGTACCAGAGCCGGATACCCGTAATCTGGAGCGGCTGACAGAAATCAACGCGGCAACCGCTGAGTATTACCACCGAAATCTGCTCGGTAAGATGGATGCACTCGTATATCAGACGGTAACGCGGGGTCATAACGTTAAAACGTTGATGGCGACTAAGGTCGGATATGCTGATGGCGGGCTTGTAGCGGCGCTACGTGAGCGTTTCAGCGATGAGGAAATTCTGGAGACAGGTATGGTCCGCCTCCAGAATAGTCGCCTGGTAGATTTCGCACCTGCCGGGGTGTATGCCTACCCGCATTTCGTTGATGGAAAGGTTACCCGTTTCACCTTCAAAGATCCTGCCAAAGAGTTTAAGTTCCAGCAGCCAAAACGGTACTGGCTGCCGGGCGCATTATGGTACGGACAGGAATCGCTGGAGCGCCCTGGAGCCATCGCCCTGGTCGAGGGAGAGAATGACCGTCTGGCGTTAATGGAAGTCTATGACGGCCCGGTACTGGCTTCTATTGGTTCTGTCAGCCGCGAGCAGGTGGAGTTCATCAAATCGCTGGGCCGTGAAGTGATCACTTTCTTTGACCATGACGATGCCGGTGACCGCTATCGCCAGAAATTCGATGCTAGACACATTGTCGTTCCAGAACTGGGCGGTGATATCGACAGTTACCTCCGTGGCGGTGGCGACTTTATGAGTCTTTTGGCAACTTTCACGCCGAAGTTTGAGGTCATCGCTCCTCTGGCTGCCGGGGCCTGCGGGTCCGAAAGCTTCAATGATACCGGGAATGCCAACCGGATGGCCCGTCTCTACGGACCCGGCCTGCGGTATATCCGGGAAACTGATACGTTTATCCATTGGCTGGATCACTGCTGGGTTCCTGCCGGGGTGCAGATTCTGGAATATGCCAAACAGACTGCGAATGCTGTGCTTGCTGAAGGCCAGGCAATGCTCGCTTCGGGCGACGAGAATATCCGTAAACGTGGAGCCGACCAGGTTGCCTATGCCAATCGCCTGCACAATCTGTCTCTGATGAAGGCGATGATTGAGCTACTAAAGCCGAAGGTTGAGGTTCGCACGGTGGAACTGGATGCTGACCCGATGCTTGTTCGCGTCAAAAACGGAGTGATTGAACTTAAGACGCAGCGCTACCGTGAAAATCGCCGTCAGGACCTGATTACCAGCGTCTGTCCGGTGGAATATGATCCGAAGGCTGTCTGTCCGACATGGGAGCGATTCATTGCAGAGATCACCTGCGGTGATGCAGAACTGGCTGCCTTTCTGAAGCGCCTCGTGGGCTACATGCTGACGGGCCGGACCGATGAACAGCTTCTGTTTTTCTTCTACGGTCATGGTAGCAACGGTAAATCGACGTTTATCCAGGTCATTCAGGCCCTGATGGGCACCTACGCGACGCAGATTAACAGTGATGTGCTGATGGCTAACCGCAGCGTCGGCGGTCCGAATGCATCTCTCGCCAAATTACCTGGTAAACGCCTGGTCGTTGCCAATGAATTACCCGAAGGTGGTCGCTTCGATGACATGCTCATTAAGTCGATGACCGGGGGCGATACGCTTGTTGCCCGTCAGGTGTATGGAAAGCATGAAATTGAGTTCACCGCTCAGTTCGCGCTGGTGATTATCGGCAACCATAAGCCTGTCATCCACGATATGTCACACGGAATGTGGCGTCGTATGTGCCTCATCCCTTTCGCGGCTCAGTTCTCGGCGGAACAGGCGGACCCGACGCTTCCGGCTCGTCTACTAGCTGAACTGCCTGGCATCCTTAACTGGGCGCTGGAGGGTGTCGCAGAGTGGCAGGAGCACGGCCTCAAGCGCTCCCTCCCGGCCGCAGTAGTCAAGGCTAACGACGATTACCGCGAAGAGAGCGACCTGCTGGGTGAGTTCCTGAGCGGCTGTATCCTTCAGCCTGACGCTTACACCCCGGCGACGGAACTTTACCAAGCATTCCAGACGTTCGCCTGCGAGGGTAATGAATGGCGTATGACCCAGCGTGTCTTCAACAAAAAGATGGCTGAACGTGGATTCACCAAGCTTCGCCGTGACAGCAAGGCCGGGTTCCGTGGGATTGCCCTCACCGCCGATATGCCACGCGTGTTTGAGTCGGTCGCACTGACCGTGTAGTGCTGATTATTTGTTCCTCTCTGCTGACTCATAACGCTGGCAGGGAGGGCATACCGGAGAATTAACAGTAGTCTAGTGCCGATTATTCAGCATATTAGAAAACTCTTTCTGAATGAACCTTCATGGTAACTTTATGAAAATAGCTAAATAAACGGCACTCAGTGATGCAGTACCGCCTTATTCGTTGCTCTGGCAGTGATATCACCCAGCGAACACTCTGGCACGAATCGGCACTGACAGGAGATTTCTATGAACCAATTACGATTGATTATCGACCGCCAGAAACGTCCCAACGGTTATAACTGTGCGATTGACACTGAACTGGATGAACTCCCGGTGGCGACCATCAAAGCGCTACACAGACACGTGCAGGGCTACCGGGGCGGTCTCACCTATGACCGGGCAGATTTCATCATGCGTAACCTCCTGTGGCTCCTTGGGCGGCTATGACGTCAAGGCTATCGTTACCGACCATACTCAGCGTGAAACGCAGGTTTATCCATTCTGATTTACCGGGCACGGATGCCCGGATTGTCTGGTAAAAGTAAGTTAAGTGCGGCTCCGCTGAAGGTTCAGTCTTGGGATTTGCTCGATGACGCTACGCTGGGCCTGTACGCTTGTTTCACCATAACCGTGACTGGCCTTCGCTCTGTCAGATGAATTTTCGTTATGTCCGAGAATGCTGTCCTGGATTTCCTCGCGAATGTTCAGATCTCGGCATAGCGTAACGAGCGTATGGCGGAAGCTGTGGGTCGGCTTGATGCCCTGCCGCGTCAGGCCGTGTTCCCGAATGTAGTTCCCCCACCAACGACCGTAGTTGTATGAATATTTCCGGTTCACTTCTGACTTATCGGCAAAGAGCTGATTGGTGCTGGACTGCACGAAATCAAGGAAGCCCAGTTCAATCAGGTGGCTGTGTATCGGGAACTGGCGTGTGTTACCCATCTTGATCGACTGGCCTTCACCCATTGTCAGCCTGAAGCAGGGTGTACCGTCCACTTCCACGATGTCACCCTTACGGAGCTGGGCGATTTCTTCAACGCGGGCACCGCAGTAGTAGAGAATTATCGGTATCCAGTATGCCATAGCCCCATATGGCGTTTCTTCACCGTGGAATACGGGCAGAGAGAAGATACGGCTGATTTCATCGCGACTGAAAGATCTGATGACTGTCGGGCCAGCGACGACCTTACGTTTCTTAAGCTTGCCTAGCGGGTTCTCTGTTAGCTTGCCGTCCTCTACCGCGACGCGGAAGACCGATGACAGCTCTTTAAGTATATTTTCAACACGGACAGGGCTGATTTTTTCACCTTCAGCGTCCACCTGCTTGTGCAGTGGCAGTAACCGTACCGCCTTAGAAGGACGGGATGGGAGCTTTTCGAGCAGGTTACGGAAGTCGGCGAGGTCAGTAACGGTGATGTCCTCTACGGCCTTCTGCCCAATAAACTCAATGAAGCGATTTGCCGATGTTGTGTAGGCGATAATCCGACTTTCTGCACGCAGTGGTTCATGACGCATAACGTGATCTTTATAGCGTTCGAACAGGTCTGCGAAGGTGAGAGTTTCAGGTCTTTCTGCGGGGAGAACGTCCAGACCTTTGCTTCTGGCGTAGCGCTGGGGGCGAAGATTCAGAAGGTAAGCATTGGTGATATCGCTACGCCGTTCAGCCAGTCGCCATGCCAGACGGATTCGCCAGGCCGGGGTGAGAACGAGGGGCGTGTATTCCAGAGCTTCATCCAGCTCTACAACCATCAGCTTGCAGATGGATTCGTCACGTTCTGCCTGCCATGTTTCTGACTTGTAGCGGGGCTTGCGTTCGCGGTCTTCCAGCCAGTCGTGAATGATGTCGTTTTCCGGCGAGTGGAACATTCCTGTTTTACCATCGAGAACATCTTCAACGAGGTATCGATCCCGGATTAGCTCGTCATTCTGCATGGTACGTGAAGCCCATACACCAGCGATCATCTCGATATCGGCATCAGTTAAGGACTCTTCCGCTTCAAGCTGCTTTTCTGCCAGCCTGAGCATCATGTCGATCTGAATGATTTTTGCGGGTGCACGTTCTCTGGCCTCCCTCACGTCTTTGGTATCAAGGGTGAACTTGATCTCACGTTTATTGAGGATGCCTTGCAGGTGTTTGGGGACGGCTTTACGGACGAGGTAAACGCCGAAACGGTTCTTTGTTGGCTGTATCATAATGCCCATTTTGTACCACCTTTCTGTACCACCGGGAAGCGGGGCCGGAGGAAATTAAAAAGAGGTAACTACTGGTAAACCAACAAGTTATTGACTCAAAAAGCAAAACCCCCGCCGAAGCGAGGGTTATAAATGAGTGGTGCCCGGACTCGGAATCGAACCAAGGACACGGGGATTTTCAATCCCCTGCTCTACCGACTGAGCTATCCGGGCAACGG